>DATENJ010000761.1:0-2966 GCA_035275125.1 Actinomycetes bacterium
CGAAGGTCTTGTCGCCGAGCAGGCGGCTGAACCGGTTGGGCCAGCTGAGCCGGGCGGCCAGAGGGACGGGCTCGACCCGCTCGCGCTCCCAGAGGATGGTGTGGGCCCGGCGGACGCCGGCGGCCAGGGGGTGGATGCTGAACTCGACCCGCTCGCCGGGGCGGCCGTCGAGGTCGGGGGTGAAGCCGTAGACGGTGCGGAGCATGGCCATGGCGTGGTCGTGGCCGAGCGCGGCCGTGCCCGGCGACTCGACCGCCCGCGGGGTGTCGCCGGGGGCGAACTCGACCACCCCGCCGAGCGTGACCCCCGAGACGCCGCCGTCGTAGACGTCGACGGTCTCGTTGGCGATGGTGTGCAGGCCGTCGCCGGCCCGGGCGCGCAGGACGGCCAGGACGTCGTCGCGGCGGGTCAGCCCGTAGCTGAACGGCCCTCCCTTGGGCGCGCCGGCCAGGAAGCTCCTGACGTTGACCGAGCCGCCGGAGGCCGCCGACAGCAGGGCCCCGACGGCGTCGCCGGCGCTGGCGAACCGGTGATCGGGCGCGTGACCGCGCAGGCACGAGTGCCGTTGCGGCAGGTCGCCGCCAGGGCCGAAGCTGACGAACTGGGCCACGTTGGCCTTGGTGGCCAGGCGGCTCAGCAGCTCGTCCTTGAGCGGCACCATGGGGGGAGCATAGAAGCCCGCCGCGACAGACAGCAGGAGGGAATGTGGAGCTGGCCGAGCTGCAGAGTCGGATCGAGGCGCTGTACGGGGCCCGGGACCGGCAGCGAGGGGTGGACGGGACCTTCCGGTGGTGGGTCGAGGAGGTCGGCGAGGTCGCCAAGGCGCTCAGGGGCGGCGACCAGGCCGAGCTGGAGCACGAGCTCGGGGACGCCCTGGCCTGGCTGGCCAGCGTGGCCAACCTGGTCGGGGTCGACCTGGCCAAGGCGGTCGGCCGCTACGCCGGCGACTGCCCCCGCTGCGGCGCCACCCCGTGCGCCTGCCCGATGGCCTAGCTGACGAAGCGGATGGTCAGCGGGTAGCGGAAGAACTCGCCGTTGTTGGCCCGGACCGAGGCGATGATGATCAGCACCAGGTACGCGATGCCGAGGGCGATCAGGATCGGGATGCCGATGAGGAGGAAGGCCAGGGCCACGCCGATGACCGCGTACAGCAGCCAGGTCAGGTTGAAGTTGAGCGACTCGACGGCGTGGGCGCGCACATACGCCGAGCGGGGGCCGAACACCAGCAGCACGATCAGCGGGGCCACGAACCCGAGGAACAGGTAGGCGGCCACGAACGACAGCAGGTGGGCCAGCATCGCCCACAGCCGCTCCTGGTCGGGCGGCAACGGTCGCTGCCCAGGGGGAGGGGGGACCTGCTCGGTCATCGGTCGCGCTCCTTCTGCTCCGGCACGCCTGCGGTCGGAGCCTAGCAGCCCGGTCAGCCGCCGAGGAGGCGGGTGGCGCGGTGGTGGACGGCCAGGGTCAGCTCGCCGGCCTGCTCGTCGCTGAGCTTGGCGCCCCAGGGGGAGCGGACGTAGAAGGTGTCGACGACCCGGTCGCCGAGGGTGTCGATCTTGGCCACGCGGACGTCCAGGTCGAGGTCGCCGAGGGCGGCGGCGATGGCGTGGAGCAGTCCGAGGGCGTCCCCGGCCCTGACCTCGACGACGGTCGAGTGGGCCGACTCGTCGGGCAGCACGCGCACGTCGGGCTCGACCGGGGTGGCCGGGCGGTAGTCGCGGGCCTTGCGCTCCAGGCGGGCCTCGACGGCCAGCCGGCCCGACCAGGCCGCGTCCAGGTCGGCCCCAAGGCGCTGCCAGCGCAGGGTGGCCGGGGCCTGGACGGCGAAGCGCTGGAGGGCCAGACCGGCGCTGGTCGACCAGACATGCGCCCGGAGCACCGAGACCCGGTGCAGGGCCAGCACCCCGGTGGTCCGGGCGAGGGTCCCCGGCCGGTCGGCGGCGCAGACCGTGACCAGGCCGTGCCCGTCCCCCGACGGGTCGACCCGGTAGCGGACCACCCCCGGCCCCGGCGGGTCGGCCAGCAGCTCCAGCTCGTCGGCGAGCTCGGCGGGGTCCACCGTGGCCAGGGTCGACAGATAGGAGTCGGGCAGGGTGGCCAGCAGGCGGGCCGCCTGGCCGGCCAGGGCCGGGCGGGCCGACTCGATGCTGGCGGCCAGCGCCGCCGGGTCGCCAGGCGAGGGCGGCGCTCCCCGCTCGAGCACATGAAGGACCCGGGCTGCCAGGTCGGCGACCAGCGTCCCCTTCCAGTCGTTCCAGGCGGCCGGGCCGGTGGCCAGCCCGTCGGCCACCGTCAGCAGGTGCAGCAGTCGCACCCGGCGCGGCGACCCGAGCGCCGAGGCCACACTCTCGACCACACCGGGGTCGTCCAGGTCGCGCCGGGTCGCCGTCTCGACCAGCAGCAGGTGGTGGCGAACCAGCACCGCCACCTCCTCGACCTGGTCGCCGTCAAGGCCCATCCGACCAAGCGCCCGGCGGGCCAGCACCTCCCCGGCCAGGCTGTGGTCGGTGCCAGACCCCTTGCCGATGTCGTGGAAGATCGCGGCCAGGTACAGGGCGTCGAGATCGCCGGCGGCGTCGGCCGTCCTGGCCGCCCGCTCGTCCTGCTCGAGCAGCCTCGACACCTCGGCCGCGGCCGCGAACGCGTGGCCGTCGACGGTGTAGCGGTGCCATGGGTCATGCTGAACCCGCCCGCGCACCGACGCCCACTCGGGCAGCAGCACCACCCAGCCGCCGACGTGGTCCAGCAGCTCGCAGGCCCCAACCGCCTCGGGCCCGCGCAGCACAGCCATGAAGGCCGCCCCCAGCGACTCCGGCCAGACCTCCAGCGGCGCCCGGTCGAAGGTCGTCTCCAGCCAGTTCAGGGTCGGACGGGCAATCTGACGCCCAGTCCGGGCCCTGGCTGTCAGCAGCCCCATCGCCAGCACGACCCCGGCCTCAGGGTCGGAGGTGGGGTTGGGGGCGGGG
>DATENJ010000762.1:0-5949 GCA_035275125.1 Actinomycetes bacterium
GACGGCTCGTGCCCGACCTCCCCCGTGGTCGGCCCGTCCATCACGCGGGCCCACCCGGTCGCGGCCGTGGCCGTCGGCGACGGACCGGTCTACCCGGTGCTGTTCCGGGCCACCGCCGAAGGCCGGCTGGACAACTCCTGGGTGGTCTACTGGGATGCGCCCAGGCCGCCGGACGGCCCGGTCATCGTCCGCGGCCACCGGCTCGGGGCCCCCAAGGACCAGGTCCGGTTCCAGCAGGACCAGCAGACGTCGCGGCTGGAGCATGTGCTCGACCCGGCAATCGCCTACCCGACCGGTTCCCGGGGCAGCTGGTGGCCGAAGACCCGCCTGCGGGCCGGCCAGGGCTGCTACGGGCTCCAGATCGACGGGTCCGGGTTCAGCGAGGTGCTGGTGGTCGAGTTCGGCTAGCCTCGACGCCATGGACGTGGGTGCGACGCTCTCAAGGCAGGAGCTCGAGGCGGCCTACTGCTGGGAGGCCGACGACCACGTGCCGCGCCAGCCGGCGGTGACCGAGTTCCGCCGGAGGCTGCGCTACCACCAGGCGCGGTGGCGGGAGGCCAACGGGCATCCCATCGGGTCGCAGCCGCTCGTTCCGCGACCTGGCAGTGGGCCGGCGCGACCCGTCGGGAGCCGCCTCCCGCTCGACTACGCCCGGGCGACCGGCGCGACCTTCCTCACCGCGCCAGCCCTCGACGCGGCCCGGGCCCGGACGGCGGTCAAAGAACCGCACCAGAGCTTCGACCACCAGCGCCTCTGGGCCGACCTGCTGTCGTCGTCGGCGATGGCCTTCAACCTGCTCGGCGACCTGGCCGCCGACCTCGGCCTTGCCGACCGGGCCGTCCACGCCTGGTGGCCGGACGCTCCCGGCACCGTCCGAGACGTCCGCTTCGCGCACTCGCCGGGCCGGGTCGATCCGGCCTACCTCAACAGCCTCCGGGCGTTCGACGTGGCGTTCGTCCTTGACCGAGGCGACGGGACCCGCGGGGTCGTGGGCGTCGACACCAACTACCACGAACGGGTCAAACCCGAGACTCCCAAGCCGTCCAACCTCTGGCGCTATCTCGAGGTCGCCGAGCGGTCGGGCGCCTTCCGGCCGGGGGCGACCGACGCCGTCAAGGGCCGGACAGACCTCGCCGAGATGTGGCTCGAGCACCTGCTGCTGCTCTCGATGCCCCAGCACGAGCGGGATCCCTGGACCTGGGGCCGCTACGTGGTCGTCCACCCCGCCGGCAACACCGACATCGCCAGCGCGTGCGCCCGCTACCGCGACCTCCTGGCGGACTCCTCGACGTTCTCCTCCGTGACCATCGAGGAGCTCCTGGACGCCAAGGTCCTCCCGGCGCGGACGGCCGCCGCCCTGCGCCGCCGGTACCTGCCTGGCTAGCCGGCTCCGTCGGTGGCGTCGGCGCGGTACAGGACCACCTGGTCGGGGTGCACTCGGGGTGCGGCCACCCCGGCGTGCTCGAGCGCGGTCCCGGTGAAGACCGCGCCCGGGAGCTGGATGTCGAGGGTGACCTCGGGGAGGAACGGCGGTTCCTCCGACGGCATCAGCGCGGCCGGCCGTCCCCACCACAGGGGTGGCTGGAGGCCGGAGGGGACCGAGCCGACCAGCAGGGGCCGCAGCCGGTAGCGACGGTCCGGGTCCAGCCCGCGGAGCTTGAGCCGCGGCGGCGGGTCCGGGAACAGGCTGTCGGTCGACCCGGCCGCGAAGATCGCCCGTGACCGGTCCCTGGCGACGACGCCGTAGGCGAACAGGGTCGGGTCGGGGCTGTCCATCCGGACGAGATCGCCGCGCAGCAGCAGGTCCCGCTCGTGCTTGTAGAAGCGGATCCAGGCGCCCAGCTCGGCCAGCTCGGGGTCGGTGGCCTTGGTGAGGTCCCACTCGATCCCGAGGTGGCCGAAGATCGCCGTGGCGGCGCGGAACCCGAGGTCGTGGCGGCGGCCGGTGGTGTGGGAGCGGCCGGAGGCGATGTGGGAGCCGATGAACTCTGGCGGGATCAGCTGGGTCGACCAGCGCAGGGTGGTCTGGCGGTCGTGGGGGTCGATGTTGTCGGAGAGCCACACCCGGTCGGTCCGTTCCAGCACGCCGAGGTCGACGCGGCCACCGCCGGAGGAGCACGACTCGACCTCGAGGCCCGGGTGCGCGGCCCGGGTCTCGTCCAGCAGCCGGTAGAAGGCGAGGGTCTGGGCGTGGACACCGGGCCGGCCGCCGTCGGCCTGGGTGCCCGCCTCGACCAGGTCACGGTTGTGGTCCCATTTCAGGTAGTCGATCGGGTACTCCTTCAGCACCGCCAGGATCTGGGCTTTGACGTGCTCGTAGGCCTCGGGGATGCCGAGGTTCAGCACCTGCTGGTGGCGGGACTCGACGGGCCAGTCGGCCCGCGCCGCCATGATCCAGTCCGGGTGGGCGCGGGCCAGGTCGGAGTCCGGGCTGACCATCTCGGGCTCGATCCAGAGACCGAACTGCATCCCCAGCCCCTTGACCCGCTCGACCAGCGGATGCAGGCCGTCGGGCCAGACCTCGGGGGACACCGTCCAGTCGCCGAGGCCGGCGCGTTCGTGGCGTCGCGAACCGAACCAGCCGTCGTCCAGCACGTACCGCTCCACCCCGACCGCCGCCGCCCGCTCGGCCAGCTCGACCAGCCGTTCCAGGTCGTGGTCGAAGTAGACCGCCTCCCAGACATTCAGCGACACCGGGCGGTCGGCCGAGACCGCCGGCTCCCGGCTCCGCAGGTGGCGGTGGAACCGGCCGGCGACGTCGTCCAACCCCACCCCGTACGACCCGTACACCCACGGGCTCTGGTAGCTCTCGCCGGTGGCCAGCCGCACCTCGCCGGGCAGCAGCAGCTCACCGCCGCCGATGAGCTGCTCGCCGGTGAAGGCCCGCTCGGCGTAGTGGACGTGGTTGCCACTCCAGGCGGTGTGGACCGCCCACACACTGCCGTCGGCGAAGCCGAACCCGGGCGTGCCCACATGCAGCACATAGGCGCTGTCGAAGCCGGTCCGGCCCTTGCGGTTCTCCCGCACGGCGGCGCCGGTACGGAACGGCTTGCGCTGCGGCACCCGCTCCAGCGTGTGCCGCCCGGCGAAGTCCAGGATCTCGGCCGCCTCCGCCGGGACCGGGAACGACACCACGACCTGCTCCACCGAATAGGGCTCGGGGGCCAGGTTGGTCACCGACGCCCTCGCCCGGAACAGGCCGCAGGCCAGCAGCTCCAGCGTGAGCCGCAACTGGAGCCGGCCCGTGTCGTCGACGGCCACGACCTCGACAGCCCCCGGCCCTGAGGACCGGAAGCCCGAGACCGTCCCGCCGTCCACGGAGACCGAGCGGGTGGTGAACGCCGGAGACCAGGTCCGGCCGGCGAACGAGCCACTCAGGCCGGGCTTCCCGCTCCACCCGGTGTGCTGCTCGGGCAGCACGGCGACCCGCGGCGCCAGCTCCACGTTGTTCGAGCCGATGACCGGGACGCTCGCGGCCACCAGTGCCGCCGCCTGCTCGGCGTCCAGGGCCGGCAGCTCGTGCCCCCAGTGCACGATGGCCGGCAGTCGGCCGCCGCCGGCGTCGATCAGCACGCTGACCCCGGCGGCCGTCAGCGCGACCGTCGCATCCGGGCGGTCGTGGTCCTGCGGTCGCATCAAGCGGCACCTTCCCAGGTCCGGCCACGTCGTCCTCGTCAGTGGGTGGAACGGATCCTACTGGCGATGACCCGCAGGCCTCTTGTCTCCGAGCCTCAGCCGCCGAGTTCGAGCAGGTCGCCCGCCAGCAGCTCCCGATAGCGGCCGTAGCGCTCGGCCAGCCGGTCGGTCGTGGACGGCTCGACCCGGCGGAGCTCCGGGCCGGCGCCTTCTCGGACCACCTCGCGTGCCTCGGAAAGGTCGGCCAGGTCGCCCAGCGCGATCAGCTGGACGAGGATGTTGCCGAGTGCGGTCGCCTCGACCGGCCCGGCGGTCACCGGCAGGCCGGTGACGTCGGCGACGGCCTGGTTGAGCAGCTGGTTCCGGGAGCCGCCACCGACGATGTGCACGGCCGTGACCGGGCGGCCGGTCACCGTCGCCAGGTCCTCGAGCGTGCGCCGGTAGCCGAGGGCGAGGCTGTCCAGCACGCACCGGACGACCGCGGCGTCGTCCTCCGGGGCCGGCTGGCCGGTCCGGGCGCAGTAGGCCCGGACCCGGGCCGGCAGGTCGCCCGGGGCGACGAAGGAGGGATGGTCGGTGTTGACCAGGCTAGCCCCGGTCGGCCGGGACGCGGCCAGGCGGACCAGCTCGTCGTAGCTGTACTCGCGGCCCTCCCGGGCCCACTGGCGGCGGCTCTCCTGCAGGAGCCACATCCCGGTGCTGTTGCGCAGGAGCCGGATGGTGCCGAAGGCGCCGCCCTCGTTGGTCAGGTTGGCCGCCATGGCCGCCTCGTTGATCACCGGCTCGGTGGTCTCGACGCCGACCAGCGACCAGGTGCCGGAGGAGATGTAGGCGGCGTCAGGGTCGCTGAGGGGTACCCCGACCACGGCGCTGGCCGTGTCGTGACTCGGCGGGGCGACGACCCTGGCCGACGCGTACCCGGGGAGGTCCAGCCGGACCGGGCCGAGGTCGGTCCCGGCCGCCACGACCTCGGGCAGCATCTGGGAGGGGACCCCCAGCTCCTCGAGCAGGTCGGTTGCCCAGCGGTCGCCGGCCATGTCGTAGGCGCCGGTCGTGCTGGCCGCCGTGTACTCGGCCACGGCCGCGCCGGACAGCAGGTGGTGGAACAGGTCGGGGATCATGAGCAGCCGGTCCGCCGGTGCCAGCGACCCGGCCCTGGCCTCGGCCATCAGCTGGAAGATCGTGTTGATCTCGATGAGCTGGATGCCGGTGGCCAGGTACAGCCGTTCCCGGCCGACCCGGCCGATCGCCTCCTCGAGCATGCCCGCGGTGCGGGGGTCGCGGTAGCTGACGGGGTCGCCGAGCGGCTCCCCGTCCTGGCCGAGCAGCCCGTAGTCGACGCCCCAGGCGTCAACGCCGACGGCGTCGACACTGCCAGCGGCCGCGCCGGCGGCGGCCAGGCCGGTGGTGACCTGGGACCAGATGTCGCGCAGGTCCCAGCGGAGGTGGCCGTCGTGCTGGCGCGGCGGCGTTCCGAAGCGGTGCAGCTCCTGGAGCGCGACCCGGCCCCCGTCGAACTGCCCGAGCACGACCCGGCCGCTCTCGGCCCCGAGGTCGACGGCGACGACGTTGCGGGCGGCCATCAGGTCAGCTCCACAGGGACCCGCTGGACCGGGACGCCCGCGGCCTTCCAGGCCAGGACCTCCTCATCCGGGGTGCCGGCGTCGCAGATCAGGCCGGTGATCCCGTCCGTCTCGACGAACGGGTGCAATGCGAACCGTCCGACCTTGCTGGAGTCGAACAGCCCGTAAACCGTCGAGCTGATGGACACCAGCCGCCGCTTGACCGCGGACTCCTCCGGTGACAGCTCGAGCAGGCCGAGCTCCGGCGACAACGCCCGCAGCCCAAAGAAGCCGTAGGTCAAGCGACCTCGGCCGGCAAGGGTCGCGCCCATATCGCCGACCAGCGCCCACGACGACCGCCGCAGCGTGCCCCCGGGCATGACCACAGTGGCGTCCGACTCAACCAACGCCTCGGCGGCAGGCAGCCCGTTGGTCACCACCACCAGCCCGCGTCGGTCCAGCAGCTCCTTGATCAAGTAGTAGCAGGTGGTGCTGCCGTCAACGGCGATCGCGTCGCCGTCGCGGACCATGCGAGCGGCCTCGCGGGCAACGGCGATCTTCTCAGCAACGTGCAGATTCAACCGGATTTCGAACGACCCCTCATCCGGCGACGGGACCGGAATGGCGCCGCCGCGAACCCTGCGGAGCAGACGACGTCGTTCGAGCCGCTCGAGGTCCTTGCGGACGGTCACAAGCGAAACCCCGAACCGTTCGGCGAGCTCGGGCACGCTGACGCGGCCGGCGTCCTCCA
>DATENJ010000763.1:0-3846 GCA_035275125.1 Actinomycetes bacterium
CGGCGGCCGTGACGGCGCTGAGGGCCTCGCGGCAGGCGGCTCGCAACGGGTCGAGCTCGGGTGCGGCGGCGCCGGCCAGGGCGGGAACCAGGAGGGGAGGATGCGGCAGGAAGGCGGCCGCGACCGGCGCCACGGGCGGGCCGGTCAGCCGACCAGCGGCAGGGGGACCGCTCCGGCGGGCAGCGGACGGGGTGCCGGCGCCGACGCGCACGACCCGCTGGCCACCTCCCGCCGGCGATGGGACAGCACCGGCCCACCGACCAGGTGGTGCGGCGCCGCCTGCTCGACCCGGACCGTCACCAGGTCCCCGGGCGCCACCGCGACCTCGCCGGCACGCGGGTTCTCGGGGGCTGGGGGACCCGTTGCCGGGAAGTGGCAGAGCTTGTTCGTGCGGGTGCGTCCCGACATGCGGGTCGGGTCGGTCTTGGAGGTGGAGCGTTCGACGAGGAGCTCGACCTCGGTGCCGAGGAGGGCGCGGTTGGCTTCCAGGCTGATGCGCTCCTGGAGTTGGAGGAGGCGCTGGAACCGGTCCTTGACGACCTCAGGTGGGACCTGGTCGGGCATGGTGGCGGCTTCGGTGCCGGGGCGGGGCGAGTACTGGAAGGTGAAGGCGGAGTCGAACCTGGCCTGCTCGACCAGGTCGAGGGTGTCGGCGAAGTCGGCTTCGGTCTCGCCCGGGAACCCGACGATGATGTCGGTGGAGAAGGCGACACCGGGGATGGCCGCCCGGAGGTTGCCGAGGATCTCCAGGTAGCGGCGGCGGCGGTAGCCGCGGCGCATCAGCCGTAGGACACGGTCCGAGCCGGACTGGAGCGGGAAGTGGACGTGCTCGCACAGCGGGCGGCAGGTGGCCATGGCCTCGACCACGTCGTCGCGGAAGTCCTTGGGGTTGGGGCTGGTGAAGCGGAGGCGCTCAAGGCGCTCGACCCCGTCCAGGGCTCGGAGGAGGTCGCCGAACAGCTGGCGGTGGCCGGGCAGGTCGGTGCCGTAGGAGTTGACGTTCTGGCCGAGGAGGCTGACCTCGAGGACGCCGGCGTCGGCCAGGGCCTGGACCTCGGCGACCACGTCGCCGACCCGGCGGCTGCGCTCCTTGCCGCGCAGCTTGGGGACGATGCAGAAGGTGCAGGTGTTGTTGCAGCCGACGCTGATGGCCACCCAGGCCGACCACTCGCTGGCCCGGCGGGCCGGGAGGGCTGAGGGGAAGCGCTGCATCTCGTCGAAGAACTCGGCCTGGGCGGTGCCCCGGTCGCGGGCCCGGCGGAGCAGGACGGGCAGGCTGTGCAGGTTGTGGGTGCCGAACACCACGTCGACCCAGGGGGCGCGCTCCAGCACCCGTCCCTGGTCCTTCTGGGCGAGGCAGCCGCCGACGGCGATGGTCAGGTCGCGACTGGCCTTGGTCGTGGCCAGGTGGCCGAGGGTGCCGTACAGCTTGTTGTCGGCGTTCTCGCGGACCGCGCAGGTGTTGAGCACGACCAGGTCGGCGTCGTCGAGCCCGGTCGCCGGCTCAAGGCCCTCGGCCTCCAGCAGCCCGGCCAGGCGTTCGGAGTCGTGCTCGTTCATCTGGCACCCGAAGGTGCGGATAAGAAAGCGCTCGCTCATCGTGGCGGATGGTACCCGGCTGGCGTGCCCAGCCGGGGCCGGCCGATGCCCCCATGACTCACTTGGCGTACTCGATGCTGCGGATCTCGCGAACCACCGTGATCTTGATCTGCCCCGGGTACTGGAGCTCCTGCTCGACCCGCTTGGCCATGTCGCGGGCCAGGACCTGGGCGGCGACGTCGTCGACGTCCTCGGGCTTGACCATGATCCGGACCTCGCGGCCGGCCTGCATGGCGAAGACCTTGTCGACCCCGGGGTAGCTCCCGGCGATCTCCTCGAGGCGTTCCAGGCGCTTGACGTAGGACTCGAGGGTCTCGCGCCGCGCCCCGGGCCGGCCGCCCGAGATGGCGTCGGCGGCCTGGGTCAGCACCGCTTCGACGGTGCGCTGCTCGACCTCGCCGTGGTGAGCCTCGATGGCGTGGACAACCTCGGGCCGCTCCTTGAGCCGGCGGGCCAGCTCGGCCCCGATGATGGCGTGCGAGCCCTCGACCTCGTGGGTGAGCGCCTTGCCGATGTCGTGCAGGAACCCGCAGCGCTTGGCCAGGGCGATGTCCATGCCGAGCTCGGAGGCCATGATGCCGGCCAGGTGGGCGGTCTCGATCAGGTGGCGGAGCACGTTCTGACCGTAGGAGGTGCGGTACTTGAGCCGCCCGAGCACCCGGACCAGCTCGGGGTGCAGGTCGGTGATGCCGACCTCAAGGCAGGCGTCCTCGCCGGCCCGGCGGACCTCGCCCTCGACCTCCTGCTTGGCCCGGTCGTAGGTCTCCTCGATGCGGGCCGGGTGAATGCGGCCGTCGGAGACCAGCTTCTCCAGAGTGAGGCGGCCGATCTCGCGCCGGACGGGGTCGAAGCAGGACAGCAGGACCGCCTCGGGGGTGTCGTCGATGATCAGGTTGACGCCGGTGACCGCCTCGAAGGCGCGGATGTTGCGGCCCTCGCGGCCGATGATCCGGCCCTTCATGTCGTCCGACGGCAGGGGGAGGACCGCGACGGTCGACTCCGAGGTCTGCTCGGAGGCGACCCGCTGGATGGCCAGGGTGACGATCTTGCGCGAGCGGCGGTCGGCCTCCTCCCGCGCCTGCTGCTCGAGGTCGCGGACCAGGCCCATGGCGTCGCGCTTGGCGTCCTCCTCGATCTGCTTGATGAGGAGCGCCTTGGCCTCGGCCGCGGTCATGGCAGCGACCTGCTCGAGGCGGCGGCGGTGCTCCTCGGAGGCGGCCTCGAGCTCGGCCCGGGCCCCCTCGAGGGCCTGCTCGCGGTCGTGGAGGGTGACCTCGCGGCGGTCGAGGAGGGTGGCCTTGGCGTCGATGCTCTGCTCCCGGCCGGCGAGGCGCTCCTCACGCTGCATGGCCTCGGCGAGGCGGGTCCGGGTCTCGACCTCGACCTCAGCTCGAAGCCTCGTCGCTTCGGCCTCGACGCCCTGGCGCAGGCGCGAGGCCTCGTCACGGGCCTCGACGGCGGCCTCGCGGCGCGCGGTCTCGGCCTGGCGGCGGCCGTCCTCCAGCAGGGCCCTGGCCTGTTGCTCGGCCGACCCGAGCAGGGTTGCTGACTGTTTGCGCTGGTACTGCGTTCCGACGAGAAACCCGACAACGATCCCAGCAAGCGCTCCGACGACAAGAACGACGGCCTCCACGGTGGCCTCCTTTACAACCCCCATCCGGCCGGAGGAATCCGGCCGGCGAAAGCCACCCGGCGGCGCTACCGAGACCGTCTGACCTGGAGACGGCAGCAGCGCCGAGCGGCGCCCGGCGCTGCAAAGGCCCTGCGATTACGGTCCGAAGGTCGGGTCCGACGGAACGTTCAGGTGGGGAGGCTGAGACGGCGCTCTACTCCCCAAGCAGGAAGGTCCGGTGAACAGTCGGTGTACCAAGGTTACGTAATCTTAGGTTGAGCTCGGCATTGCCGGGCCATCTCAGGGTAGGCCCGCCCGCCCCCTTGGTCAAGGATGAGCAGGTCAGAAGGGGTGTCAACCCGGAATCAGCCGGTCCAAGTGACCGTCTCAGTCAACCACGACAACCTCTCCCCCCTCTGTCCCTGCAACAGAGACAAGACCCCGGCCGGGGCGGGTTCAGTCGAGGGGGATCAGGTCGCGGGCGACTGTTTCGGCGAGGTCGGGGGGGTAGCCGCGGCGGGCCAGGTAGGTGGCGAGGCGGCGGAGCTGGGTTGGGGCGGGGAGCCCGGCGAGCTGGGTGAGGCGGGCCTCGGCGACCTCGCGGCAGCGGTCGGCCCGGGCCTCGGGTGGGACGG
>DATENJ010000764.1:0-25560 GCA_035275125.1 Actinomycetes bacterium
GGTCCGGCGAGGACTTCATGCTCGCCAGGGCGGCCCCTGGGCCGCTCCCCGGCCGGGTGCTCGACGACGTCCGCCAGCTCGGCGCCCGCGCCGCCGCCCTTGGCCCGGTCCGCTTCGAGTGGTCCCACGACGGCCGCACCGCCTGGGTGGTCCAGCTCCACCAGGCCGCCTCCACGGCGACCCGCACAACCATCCACCCGGGCACCCCGGCCCGCTGGCGCCGGTTCGACCCGGCCCTCGGCCTCGAGCGGCTGCGCGACCTGATCGCCGCCGTCGACCCCGGGGACGGGATCGAGCTCACCGGCGACGTCGGCGTCACCTCCCACGCCGGCGACCTGCTGCGCCGGGCCGCCATCCCGTCACGGCTCGCCCACCGGGCCTGACCGCGCGGTCGAGCGTCAGGGACCCTCGGCGGGCTCGGTCTGGGCGGCCGGCAGGTAGCGGTCGGCGTGGCCGACCGGGCCGAGGGAGAAGGCGAGCGCGAGCAGCGCGACCAGGGCTCCGATGACGGCGTAGACGAGGGCGACGCTGCCGGTGCGCTCGACCGCCCAGCCGCCGGCCAGCGCGCCGAGCGGGATGGCCGACCAGGCGAGCACGCCGGCGATGCTCATCACCCGGCCGAGCAGGTGGTTGGGGACGATCTGCTGGCGCAGGCTGCCGGTGTTGATGTTGAAGAAGATGCCGAGGCCGGAGATGGCCGCCCACAGGACAAGGGCCGCCCAGTACCAGTGGGTCGCGGCCAGCACGATGGTGAGCAGCCCGTCGAGCATCAGGGCGCCGAGGGCGGCAAGGCTGAACGACAGCCGTCGCCGGACCGGCCCCGCGGCCAGCGACAGCAGCACCACCCCGGCGCTCCCGGCCGCATAGAGCAGGGCCACGCGGCTGTCACTGGCGTCCAGCTGGTCCTTGGCGAACACCACCAGCTGGGCGTACACGGTGGCGCCGACCAGGTTGATCAGCGCCATCATGGCCGAGATGCTCCGCAGCACCGGGTGCCCGAGGACATAGCGCAGCCCGTCGGCGACCTCGCGGCGGAGCGCGCGGCGCTCCTCGGTGTCCCGGGGGGCGTTGAAGGTGGTTCTGATGAGCGCCAGCATCCCGGCCGAGAGCAGGAACGAGGCCGCGTCGACCCAGAGCACCTGCTGGACCGGCGCCACCGTGATGAGCAGGCCGGCCAGCAGCGGCCCGGCGATCTGGGCCGCCGAGTAGCTGGCCTGGACCCGGCCGTTGGCGCTCACCAGGTCGTCGCTGGAGGGCACAAGGCTCGGGATCGCGGCGAACTCGGCCGCGTCGAAGGCGATGGTCAAGGTGGCGCTGGCGAAGGCGACGGCGTAGACCCAGCCGACCGACAGCTCGCCGGCGGCGGCCAGCACGGGAATGACGGCGATCACCGCCGCCCTGGCCAGGTCGGTGGCGATCATCAGCCGCCGCCGGTCCACCCGGTCGACCCAGGCCCCGATGACCAGCCCGAAGAGAAGATAGGGGACGAACTCGAAGGCGGTGGTCAGGCCGAGGTTGAGCGGCGAGCCGGTCAGCTTGAACACCAGCAGCGGCAGGGCGAAGAAGGTGAAGGAGCTGCCAAGGTTGGAGATCGTCTGGCCAAGCCAGAAGCGGCCGAAGTCACCCGACCACTGCCAGCCTCGCCGGCCCGTTGGCTCCGCAGTCATATCTGGTCGGGATGCCGGGATTTGAACCCGGGGCCTCCACGTCCCGAACGTGGCGCGCTGCCAAGCTGCGCTACATCCCGTTTCGAGGGGGCAGTGTACCGCAGGCGGGAGGTCAGCCGGTGGGGGTGTGGGAGCCGCCGGCCTGGCCGCCGAGGAGACGGCGCAGGTCGGGTTCGGCCTGGAGGGTGGTGAGGACCAGGACCTCGTCGCCGGGCTCGAACGGCCCCGCGTCGGCCCCGGCCAGGATCTGGTCGCCGCGGACCACCGCGACCACGGTGGCGCCGGCGGGGAGGCCGAGCTCGGCCGGGCCGCGGCCGAGGGCTGGGGCGTCGTCGTCAAGGGTCAGCTCGACCAGGGCCACGCCACGGCCCCGTTCCGCCCTGAGCAGGGCGACCACGTCCTGCACGCCGACCGCCCGCTCCAGCAGCCAGGTCATCACCGCCGGGGCCGAGACGGCGGTGTCGACGCCCCACTCGTCAGTAAACATCCAGGTGTTCTTGGGGTTGTTGATCCGGGCCACCACTCTGGGCACGCCGTACCAGCGCTTGACCAGCAGGCTCACGACCAGGTTGTCCTCGTCGTCGCCGGTGGCGGCGACCACGGTGTCGACGGTGTCGAGGCCAAGGCGGTCCAGCACCGACGGTTCGCAGGCGTCGCCGGCGACCACCGTGCGGCCGCCCGACGCCCTGGCCCGCCGGGCGGTGGCCGCGTCGTGCTCCACCACCAGCACCTCGTGGCCGGCCTGGACCATGTGGTCGGCGATGTAGGAGCCCCACACCCCGGCCCCGGCGACGAGGACCTTCACCCGGCCACCTCCCGGCCGGCTTCCTCGCGGGTCGCCTCCTCGGCCAGCAGGGCGTCGAGCCGCTCGCGGCCGTCCGGCCCGACGGCCAGGTGCACCACATCGCCCTCGGCGAGCACGGTGGCCGGGCCGGGCACGAACGCGCCGCCCCGGCGGGTGACACTGACCACCCGCAGCCCCTCGCCTTCGATGTCGGCCACAGGGCGGTCGACCAGGTGCTGGGGCAGCTCAAGGCGGAGCAGGGTGACCTCGCCCCGGCCAAAGGCGCTCTCCTCCTTGAGGGTGCGGTGCTCCAGGTGGTCTCGGATCTTGCGGAGCGCCCAGTCGGTCGAGGACACGGTGACGATGCCCAGCTCCTCGTACAGGGCGGCCCGCCGGGGATCGTGGATCCGGGCGATCACGCGCGGCACCCGGTAGGCCTCCCTGGCCACCCGGGCGGCGACCACGTTGGAGTTGTCGCCGCCGGTGACCGCGACCAGGGCGTCGGCCCTGGCGATGCCGGCGAGCTCGAGCACGTCGCGGTCGAAGCCGATGCCCTCGACCGTCTGGCCGGTGAACCCCTCGCCGAGGCGCTCGAACGCCTTGGGGTCCTTGTCGATCACGGCCACGACCTCGCCGGCGGCGGCCAGCGACCCGGCCAGGCCGGCCCCGACCCGTCCGCAGCCGACGACCACCACCCGCACGCCTCAGGCCTCCGCTGGCGCGCTGTCGGTCTCGGGGACCACGAACCGGTAGCCCATCCCGGGCTCGGTGAGCAGGAGCTGCGGAGCCGCCGGGTCGTCCAGCTTCTTGCGCAGGTTGGCCATGTAGACCCGCAGGTACTGCGACTGGTCTCCGTAGCCAGGCCCCCACACCCGCTCCAGCAGGAAGCGGTGCGTGCACAGCCGGCCGGCGTTGGTGGCCAGCGTCTCCACCAGCCGGTACTCGGTCGGGGTGAGCCGCACCGGGGCGCCGTCCCTGGTCACCAGCTTGGCGTCCAGGTCGATGGCCACGTCGGCGGCCCGGACGACCCGCGGGCGGTCGGCGCCGGCCGAGCGGGCGTGGCGCAGGGCGACCCGGATCCTGGCCATCAGCTCGGCGACGCCGAACGGCTTGGTCACGTAGTCGTCGGCGCCCAGGTCGAGGGCGGCCACCTTGTCCCGCTCGCTGTCGATGGCGGTCAGCACCACCACCGGGACCTGGGTCCAGGTGCGCAGCCGCCGCAGCACCTCGAGGCCGTCGATGCCGGGCAGGCCCAGGTCAAGGACCACGCACTCCGGCTGGTGGGTCTCGACCGCGGTCAGGGCGGCCTCGCCGGTGGAGGCGGTCAGCACCTCGAAGCCGCGGACGCGCAGGTTGGCCGCGACCGCCCGGACGATCGGGGGCTCGTCGTCGACCACCAGGACCCGGGTCATGGCCGGGCCACCTCCCGGTCGACGACGGGGAGGTCCAGCTCCGGCGCCGGGCGGGAGGAGACCGGGAGCGTGAGGACGAGGGTGGCCCCACCTCCGGGGGTGGTCTCGACCCGCAGGGTCCCGTCGTGGGCCTCAACGATCCCGCGGCAGATGGCCAGGCCCATGCCGGTCCCCTCGGGCCGCCGGCCGCCGCCCTTGAGCCGGTAGAACTGGTCGAACACCCGCTCGCGCTCGGGGCCGGGGATGCCTGGGCCGTGGTCGATCACCCGCAGCTCCACGGTGTCGCCGGCCTGGCCGGCGACCACCTGGACGGGGCTGGCGGCGGCGTAGCCGCGGGCGTTGTCGAGCAGGTTGGTCAGCACCTGGTCGAGGCGGACGGGGTCGACCAGCACCGGCGGCAGCTCATCGGGCACCTGGACGTCGACCCGCTGACGGGAGCTGGCCCGGGCCCGGCGCACCACCGGGCCGACGACCTCGGCGACCGAGCTCTCGACCAGCAGCGGGTCAAGGGCCCCGGCCTCGATGCGGGACATGTCGAGCAGGTTGTGGACCAGCCGGGTGAGCCGGTCGGCCTCGGTGTTGATGGTGGCCAGGAACTCGTCGCGTTCGGCGTCGCTCCAGTGGACCTCGTGGTCGAGCAGGCTGGAGGCCGAGGCCTTGATCGAGGCCAGCGGGGTCCGCAGGTCATGGGAGACCGAGTTGAGCAGCGCGGTCCGCAGCCGGTCGGTCTCCTGGAGCGCCACCGCGCGGTGGCGCTGCTCCTCCTGCTGGCCCTGCTCGACGGCGAGGGCCGCCTGGTTGGCGAAGGTGGCCAGCACCCGGCGCTCGGCCTCGCCGAACCCAGAGGACCCGGGACCGCCGGCGACCACCACCAGGGCCCCGACGATGTTCTCGCCGCTCCGCATGGGCACGGTCAGTGCCCGGCCCGGCTCCAGGTCGGCGCCGGCCGGTCCGCGGATCTGGACCGAGGCCTGGGCGGCCAGCACCCCGACGAATCGCTGGTCCAGGTCGCCGGGCACCTGGCCGTCGACCGCGGCCAGCCGGATGCCGTCCCCCGACGGCAGCACGATCGCGCACCCGGCCAGGTCGAACAGCGAACGGACGGTGCTGACCACGCCGCGCAGCGTGTCCTCGAGGCTGCCGTGGGCGACCAGGCTGCTCGACAGGTCGAACAGCATGCGGGTCTCGCGCTCGCGGCGCTCGGCCTGGGTGCGCCGGCGTTCGGCGGAGGCCACCAGCAGGCTGACCACGACGGCGACCAGCAGGTAGACGGCGAGCGACAGGTAGTCCTGGGGGTCGTCGACGATGATGTGGTGGTAGGGCTGGAGGAACAGCAGGTCGAAGGCGAGGAACCCGAGGGCGGCGGCGGTGATGCCGGGCCCGAGCCCCCCGGCGGCCGCGGCGGCGGTCACCACCAGCAGGTAGGCCAGGACAACGGTCGTCCTGCTGACGTCAGTCCGGAAGGCCAGCAGGGGGGCGGTGATCAGGGCCGTGCCGGCCACGGCGACGACGTAGCCGAGCGCGCCGCGAGGCCCGCCCACCGCAAGCCGACGTGGGACGTCCATGCAACCCAGGATAGGCCGCCCAGCGAACCAGGCCCGGTCCTTGACGACTTCTTTGCGTTCCTCCGGGCTTCCTTCACGCCGTCTTTGTGCCTGGCCAGCAACCTGGGAGCCGACAACCTGTGTCCCGAACGGGAGGCTCGATGGACTGGGAGAACCTGCTCGCCCTGGCCGCCGCGGTCGCCCTGGTCATCTACCTCGTCTACGCCCTCGTGCACCCGGAGCGTCTCTGACATGCTCGTCCCGGACCTGGTCCAGCCGCTCGTCCTGCTGCTCGCCGTCGTCCTGTTGACCCCGCCCCTCGGCGGCTTCATGGCCAAGGTCATGAGCGGCGAGCGGACCTTCCTCCACCCGCTGCTCGGCCCGGTGGAGCGCCTCGTCTACCGCAGCCTGCGCCTGCACCCCGACCGCGAGCAGTCCTGGAAGGCCTACGCGCGGTCGCTGCTGACCTTCTCGCTGGCCTCGATCGCCGGGCTCTACGTCCTCCAGCGGATCCAGGGGCTGCTGCCCGTCAATCCCGACGGCTTCGGCGCGGTCGACCCCTACCTCGCCCTCAACACCGCGATCTCGTTCGTGACCAACACGAACTGGCAGAACTACCTCGGCGAGGCGACCATGAGCCAGCTCACCCAGATGGCCGGGCTGGCCACCCAGAACTTCGTCTCGGCCGGGGTCGGGCTGGCCGTGGCCGTCGCCCTGATCCGCGGCCTGACCCGCCGCCGGGCCGACACGATCGGCAACTTCTGGGTCGACCTGACCCGGGGCGTCCTGTTCGTGCTTCTGCCCCTCGCTGTCCTGCTGGCCAGCGTCCTGGTGGCCAGGGGCGTTGTCCAGAACTTCGACGGGCTGCGCGAGGTGACCGGCGTCGGCGGCGCCACCCAGACCCTGCCCGGGGGGCCGGTCGCCTCGCAGGAGGCGATCAAGGAGCTCGGCACCAACGGCGGTGGACCGTACAACGCCAACTCGAGCCACCCGTACGAGAACCCCGACCCGATCACCAACTTCCTGGAGATGCTGGCCCTGCTGGTGATCCCGTTCGCGCTGACCGCCACCTACGGGCGGCTGGTCGGCTCCCGCCGCCAGGGCTGGGCGGTGTTCGCGGCCATGGCCGTCGTCTGGGCCGCCATGGTGACGACCGCCGTCGCCGCTGAGCAGGCCGGCAACCCGATCGTCGAGCGGGCCGGAGTCGACCAGGCCGCCGCCGGCGGGACCAATGCCCAGGCCGGCGGGAACATGGAGGGCAAGGAGGTCCGCTTCGGCATCGGCGCCTCGGGCACGTTCGCGGCCAGCACCACCGGCACCTCGACGGGCGCGGTCAACTCCTCCCACGATTCCTACACGGCCATCGGCGGGCTGGCCACGACCTCCCACATGCTGCTGGGCGAGGTCTCGCCCGGCGGCGTCGGCACCGGCCTGTACGGGATGCTGGTATTCGTGCTGCTGGCGGTGTTCATCGCCGGCCTGATGGTCGGCCGGACCCCGGAGTGGCTGGGCAAGAAGGTCCAGGCGCGCGAGGTGAAGCTGGCCGGCCTGTCGATCCTGGTCATGCCGGCCCTGGTGCTGGTCCTGACCGGGATCGCCACGGTGCTCGACATCGGCACCTCCTCGCGGCTCAACCTCGGCCCGCACGGCCTGACGGAGATCCTGTACGCGTTCACCTCGCAGGCCAACAACAACGGCTCGGCCTTCGCCGGCCTGACCGGCAACACGCCCTTCTACAACCTGACCGGGTCGCTGGCCATGTACGCCGGTCGCTTCCTGCCGATCCTGGCCGTCCTGGCCATCGCCGGCAGCCTGGCCGCCAAGGACAAGGTCCCGGCCGGGCCGGGCACCTTCCCCACCCACACCCCGCTGTTCGTGGGCCTGCTCGTCAGCGTGGTGGTCATCGTCGGCGCCCTCACCTTCTTCCCGGTGCTCGCCCTCGGCCCGATCGTCGAGCACCTGCTCCAGGGCACCGGCAGCCTCTTCTGAAAGGACGGATCGCGGCATGGCCACCCCAACGAAGCTGTTCGAGCCCGGGATCGTGCGCGCGGCCGTGGTCTCGGCCTTCGGCAAGCTCGACCCGCGGACCCAGGTCCGCAACCCGGTGATGTTCGTCGTCCTGGTGGGCAGCGTCCTGGTCACCCTGCGGTTCCTGGTGAACCTGGCCCGCGGCGGCGGGCCGGGCGGGATCTCCTTCACCGGCCAGGTCGCCCTGTGGCTCTGGTTCACGGTCCTGTTCGCCAACTTCGCCGAGGCGATGGCCGAGGGTCGCGGCAAGGCCCAGGCCGACGAGCTGCGCAAGACGCGCCGGGACACCACGGCGAGGCGGCTGCGCGAGGACGGCGGCACCGAGGTTGTCCCGGCCTCCCAGCTCCGCGCGGGCGACCAGGTGACGGTCGACGCCGGCGAGATCATCCCCGGCGACGGCGAGGTCGTCGAGGGCATCGCCTCGGTCGACGAGTCGGCCATCACTGGCGAGTCGGCCCCGGTCATCCGTGAGTCCGGCGGTGACCGCTCGGCCGTCACCGGCGGGACCAGGGTGCTGTCGGACTGGATCAGGGTGCGGGTCACCGCCGAGCCGGGCAAGAGCTTCCTCGACAAGATGATCGCCCTGGTCGAGGGGGCCGAGCGGCAGAAGACGCCCAACGAGATCGCCCTGTCGATCCTGCTCAGCGTCCTCACCATCATCTTCCTGATCGCGGTCGTGACCCTCCAGCCGTTCGCCGTCTACTCCGGGCGGCAGGCCGAGGTGGTGGTGCTGATCGCCCTGCTCGTCTGCCTCATCCCCACCACCATCGGGGCCCTGCTGTCGGCCATCGGCATCGCCGGCATGGACCGGATGGTCCAGCACAACGTGCTCGCCATGTCCGGCCGGGCCGTCGAGGCCGCCGGCGACGTCAACACCCTGCTGCTGGACAAGACGGGCACGATCACCCTCGGCAACCGGCAGGCGACCGAGCTGATCCCCCTGCCCGGGGTGGAGATGGCCGAGCTGGTCGACGCCGCCCAGCTGTCGTCGCTGTCGGACGAGACCCCCGAGGGCCGCTCGATCGTCGTGCTGGCCAAGGACCGGTACGGCCTCCGCGGCCGCGAGCTGCTGGAGCAGCGGGCCCGGTTCGTCCCCTTCACCGCCCAGACCCGCATGTCGGGCGCGGACCTTGACGGGCGCCACGTCCGCAAGGGGGCGGCCGACTCGGTGGTGGCCTGGGTCAAGGAGCAGGGCGGGGACCTCCCGGCCGAGCTCGAGCCGATCGTCGAGGGGATCGCCCGCGGCGGGGGCACGCCCCTGGTGGTGGCCGACGGCGCCCGCGCCCTCGGGGTGGTCCACCTAAAGGACATCGTCAAGGGGGGCATGCGCGACCGCTTCGACCAGCTCCGCCGCATGGGCATCCGCACCGTCATGATCACCGGCGACAACCCGCTGACGGCGGCCGCGATCGCCAGCGAGGCCGGGGTCGACGACTTCCTGGCCCAGGCCACCCCTGAGCGGAAGATGGAGCTGATCCGGTCCGAGCAGGGCGGCGGCAAGCTGATCGCCATGACCGGCGACGGCACCAACGACGCCCCGGCGCTGGCCCAGGCCGACGTCGGCGTGGCCATGAACAGCGGCACGGTCGCGGCCAAGGAGGCCGGCAACATGGTCGACCTCGACTCCAACCCGACCAAGCTCATCGAGATCGTCGAGATCGGCAAGCAGCTCCTCATCACCAGGGGCTCGCTGACCACCTTCTCGATCGCCAACGACGTGGCCAAGTACTTCGCCATCATCCCGGCGCTGTTCGCGGCCACCTACCCGGTGCTGGCCCGGCTCAACATCCTGCGCCTGGAGAGCCCGCGGTCGGCGGTGCTGTCGGCGGTGATCTTCAACGCCCTCATCATCGTCGCCCTGATCCCCCTGGCCCTGCGGGGGGTGCGGTTCCGCCCGGTCTCGGCGACCGCCCTGCTCCGCCGCAACCTGCTCGTCTACGGGCTGGGCGGCATTGTCCTGCCGTTCATCGGCATCAAGCTGATCGACATCCTCGTGACCCTGCTCCACCTGGCCTAGGAGAACCGTCATGCTCACCGACCTTCGCCGGGGCGTCGTAGCCCTGGCCGTGTTCACCGTCCTGGTCGGGCTGGCCTACCCGCTGCTGCTGTTCGGGATCGGCCAGGCGGCCTTCGGCGGCGCCGCCGACGGGAGCCTGGTCAAGGGGGCTGGCGGCCGGGTGGTCGGCTCCTCCCTGATCGGCCAGTCGTTCGACGCCCCCGGGTACTTCTGGGGTCGCCCGTCGGCCGCCGGGGACGGCTACGACGCCGGCGCCTCGGGGGCCTCCAACCTCGGCCCGACCTCCCGGAAGCTCGCCGACGCGGTCGCCGAGCGGGTCGACGCCCTGCTCGCGGCCCATCCGGGCGCCACCGCCGCCGAACTCCCGGCCGAGCTGGTGACGGCGTCCGGCTCTGGGCTTGACCCGGACATCTCCCCGGCCGGGGCCGAGTTCCAGGTCCAGCGGGTGGCCGCCGCCCGCCGGCTCGACCCGGCCCAGGTCCGCCAGCTGGTCCGCGAGCACACCGAGGGCCGCGACCTCGGGTTCCTGGGCGAGCCGCGGGTGAACGTGCTCGAGCTCAACCTGGCCCTCGATACTGTCTCGGGCCGATGACCGAGCTGGGGGAGTGCCATGACCACGGACGACCGGTGCCGGGGGCGGCTGAAGGTGTTCCTTGGCGCCGCCGCCGGGGTCGGGAAGACCTACGCCATGCTGGGTGAGGCGCGCGACCTCAAGGCGGCCGGGGTGGACGTGGTCATCGGCTACCTGGAGCCGCACGGCCGCCGGGCCACCGAGGACCGGGCGGCCGGCCTCGAGGTCGCGCCGCGGCGCATCGCCAGGGTCAAGGGCCGGCCGTTCACCGAGATGGACCCCGACTGGCTGCTGGAGCGGCACCCCCAGCTGTGCCTGGTCGACGAGCTGGCCCACACCAACCATCCCGGCAGCCGCAACGAGAAGCGCTGGCAGGACGTCGAGGAGCTGCTGGGCGCCGGCGTCGACGTCTTCACCACCGTGAACATCCAGCACCTGGAGAGCCTCAACGACAAGGTCTTCGAGATCACCGGGATGCGGGTCCGCGAGACCTTCCCCGACCGCCTGCTGCACGGGGCCGACGAGGTCGTGCTGGCCGACCTGCCTCCCGACGCGCTGCGGGAGCGGATCGCCCAGGGCCGGGTGTACGCGCCCGACAAGGTGCGGCCGGCGCTGATGAACTTCTTCCGCATCGACAACCTCATCGCGCTCCGCGCCCTGGCCCTGCGCGAGGTCGCCGAGCAGGAGGAACGCCACCTGCTGGGGCCCGAGCTGGCAAAGGCCGAGCAGGGCCCGGCCCTCGGCGAGCGGGTGATGGTCTGCGTCGACGGGCGGCCCGACTCGAGCGAGCTGGTCCGGCGGGCGGCCCGGATGGCCCGGCGCAGCGGCGGGCCGCTGTACGTGCTCCACGTCGAGCCCGCCGACGAGGAGGAGGCCGACGGCGTCCACCAGGCGGTCGAGGCCGCCGAGCAGCTCGGCCGGCAGCTCGGGGCCACCGTGCTCAGGCGGACCGGCGAGGTCGCCCAGACCGTTGTCGAGGTGGCCGGCGAGCTGGCCGTCAACCAGATCGTGCTCGGCGAGTCGCACCGTCCACGCTGGAAGGAGCTGGTCGGCCAGTCGATCATCGCCCGCATCCTGCGCGAGACCGACGGGGTCGACGTCCACATCATCGCCGACCGGGAAGGGAGGTCCGATGACCCGCAGCGCTAGGACCCTGGAGATCGACGGCGAGGGCGCCTTCTGGGCGGTGGCCGGCTTCGCGGTCAGCATCGTGGCCGGCGTCGCGCTCCGGCCGCTGCGCGAGTCGGCCGGGCTGGAGAACGTGGTGGTCGTGTACGTGATCGTGGTCGCGCTGGCGGCGGCCATCGGCGGCCGGGCGGCCGGGCTGGCGACCTCCCTGTCGGCCGCTCTGGCCTACAACTGGTTCTTCACCACGCCCTACGGGACCCTCCGCATCGATACGGCCGAGCAGGTGGCCACGGTGCTGCTGCTGTTCCTGGCCGGGCTGCTGGCCAGCCTTGGCGGCCGGGCCACCCGAAGGGCCAGGGTCGAGGCGCGCGAGGAGGCCGACGTGCTCCAGGTGCTGACCGCGGTGAACCTGGCCGCGGCCCGCACCGGCCTCAAGGCCGACAGTGTGGCCGTTGACGGCCTGCGCGAGCTGCTCGACGCCCGGGCCGTGCGGGTGGTGCGCGAGGGGCCCGAGGGCGACCTGGTGGTCGCCCAGACGGGGCAGGTCGACGGCGACCTGGACCTGGACCTCCTGCCCCACCTGGACGAGGAGGGCCGGATCCCCTCCGGCCACCGGCGCTCGGTCGGCGGCACCCTGGTCCTGCCGGCTCAGGGCGCCGTTGTCGACCTGGTCCGCCGCAACCACCGCGTCGGCGCCCTGGTGATCGTCCCGGCCGAGGACCGGCCGATCCTCAAGACGACCCGGATGGCCATCGCGGCCACCGCTCACGCCCTGGCCAACGCCCGCTGAGGGCGTACGATCGCCGTATGGGGCAGACCCGGCGGCGGGGCACCCGGCCGGACTTCAAACCGGACTGGGAGCCGTTCAGCCTGCCCGAGGACGAGGTGCTGCGACGCGGCGGCGCCCTGTTCGACAACGGCATGTACTGGGAGGCCCACGAGGTCTGGGAGGAGGTCTGGCGGATGCGCAAAGGCCGCCCCGACCGCGACTTCCTCAAGGGCATCATCCAGGGCGCGGCCGGCATGTGGCACGCCACCCAGGGAAACTACAAGGGCGCGGTCAGCGTGATGTCGCGGGCGGTCGAGTACCTGGAGCCGTACCGTCCGGCCAAGGACGGCATCGACGTCGAGCGCCTGTCGGCCGCCCTCAGCGAGGCCGTTGCCGCCTGCGCGGCCGCCCTCGACGGCGGCCCGGCGCCACGGCTGCGGATGGTCCGGCTGGGGCTCGGGGACGGCCGGTGAACGGCGAGATCACGCCCATGGGCAGTGCCCGGGCCCGGGTGCGGGCCCGGTTCGAGGGCCAGATCCGGCGGATCCGCATCCAGCCCCAGGCGGCCGTCCCGACCCTCGAGATCGTGCTCGAGGACGACACCGGCCGGGTGTCGGCGCTGTTCATGGGCCGGCGCGGGATCGCCGGGATCGAGTGCGGGGGCCGGCTGGCGGTTGAGGGCACCCCGGTGGCCTCCGAGCGCGGCCTGACCCTCTACAACCCCTTCTACGACCTACTGTAGCCGCTCGGCCGGCTCCGGCTCGGCCGCGTCCTCGTCCGGCTCCGGGTCGTCCGGCTCCGGCTCGTCTGGCTCGTCGGGCTCGTCCTCGCCGACCAGCAGCTCGCGGACCTGGCTCTCGCTGCCCTCGGAGGCGACCACCAGGACCTCGTCGCCGGCCGCGAACACGGTGTCCTCCTTGGGCACGACCACATGGCCCTCCCTGACCACCGCGACCGCGGCCGCGTCCACCGGCAGGGCCAGGTCGCGCAGGGTCCGCCCGACCGCCCGCGACCGGTCGGCCAGGGTCACCGCGTGCAGCGACACGTGCCCGCGCTCGAACTCCATGACCTTGATCATGCTGCCGACGGTCACGGCCTCCTCGACCAGCGAGCGCAGGATGTGGGGGGTGGAGACGGCCACGTCGACCCCCCAGGCCTCGTTGAACAGCCCGTGGTTCTTGGGGTTGTTGACCCGGGCCACCACCCGGGGGACGGCGAACTCCTGCTTGGCCAGCAGGGAGATGACCAGGTTGTCCTCGTCGTCGCCGGTGGCCGCGACCATCACGTCGGCGTGGGCGATCCCGGCCATCACCAGCGACAGGACCTCGCAGGCGTCGAACGGGAACCACTCGGCCTCCTTCAGGGCCGGCCGGGCCACCTCGATGATGTGCAGGTCCTTCTCAATCATGGTCACCTGGTGCCCGGCGGCCAGCAGGTCGGCGGCGATGAACTGGCCGACGTTGCCCGCCCCGGCGATGGCCACCCTCACCGGGAGGCCTCCTGCGCGCGGGCGGCCAGGACCCGCGGGCGCAGCTCGTGGAGGCCGTCCTCGTCAACGGCCAGGTGCACCTGGTCGCCCTCCTGGAGGGTCATGTGGGGGCCGACGATCCGGGCGTGCCCGGTGCGGGTCACCCCGACCACCCGGCGGTGGCCCTCGGCCTCCAGGTCCTCGATCTTCCAGCCGGCCCACTCGTCCGGCAGGACCAGGGTGATCAGGGCGATCTCGGCGGTGGGGTCGCGCCAGTCCGAGGCGATCTGGTCGGGGATCAGGACCCGCATCACCTGGTCGGTGGTCCACTTCACGGTGGCCACCGTCGGGATCCCGAGCCGCTGGTAGATCTCGGCCCGCCGGGGGTCGTAGATGCGGGCCACCACCAGCGGCACCTCGAACTTCTCCCGAGCGAGGCGGGCGGCCACGATGTTGGAGTTGTCGCCGCTGGACACGGCGGCGAACGCCTCGGCCCGCTCGATCCCGGCCTCGCGCAGGATGTCCTCGTCGAAGCCGTAGCCCTCGATCTTCTTGCCCTTGAACTGGTAGCGGAGCATGCGGAACGCGGTGGGGTTCTTGTCGATCACCGCCACCGTGTGCTCCCCCGACTCCAGCCGGGCGGCCAGCTCTGAGCCAACGCGGCCGCAGCCCATGATCACGACGTGCACCAGGCGCCTTCCTGTTGAGAGCGACGCGGGTCATCGTAGCGGGTCTTGATGCGCTCTTTGCGCCGGCCCGGTCGGCCTTAACGGCTTCTTTGCGCCGGCGGTGCACAGTCGAGAGCGTGTCCGCACTTCCGCAACCCGACCTGCAGCGCCCACCGCCAGCCCAGGCGATGTCCCGCCGCTACCAGTCGGTCGGCTACCGGACCAAGAAGCTGCTCCTGGGCCCGGCGCTCAAGACCTCCCAGCTGGTCCAGGAGCGGGTCAGCAAGCGGGTCGCGCTGGCGGTGTTCTCCTCCGACCCGATCTCCTCGACCGCGTATGCCACCGAGGAGATCCTGCTGGTGCTGGTGGCCGCGGGGACGGCGGCGATCGGGCTGGCCCTGCCGGTGGCCCTGGCCATCGTCGCCCTGCTGGCCCTGCTGGTTGTCTCCTACCGTCAGGTGGTCGACGCCTATCCCTCGGCCGGCGGGGCGTACGTGGTCAGCCGGGACAACTTCGGCAACGTCACCGCGGCCGTGGCCGGGGCGGCCCTGCTGATCGACTACGTGCTGACGGTCGCGGTCAGTGTCTCAAGCGGCGTCGCCGCCATGTCGTCGGTGTTCCCCGACCAGCTGGGCCCCATCCGGGTGGAGATCTCGGTCGCCTTCGTGGTCCTGCTCGCCTGGGGCAACCTGCGCGGCATCCGCGAGGCCGGCAGGCTCTTCGCCATCCCCACCTACGTGTACGTCACCAGCGTCGCGGCCATGATCGTGGCCGGCCTCTGGCGGCTGACCAGCGGCGACATCGGGCCGATCGCCTACACGTCCCAGCAGGCCGCCCTGCTCCAGCACGAGGGTGCCATCGGGGCGGTGACCGTCTTCCTGGTCCTGCGCGCCTTCGCCTCGGGCACGACCGCCCTCACCGGGGTCGAGGCCATCTCCAACGGCGTCTCGGCCTTCCGCGCCCCCGAGGCCGTCAACGCCAAGAAGACCCTGATGGTGATGGCGGCGATCATGGGGGTCCTGTTCCTCGGCATCACCTACCTGGCCGTGCGGCTGGAGGCGCTGCCGTTCGCGACCGGCTACCCGACGGTCATCTCCCAGATCGCCCGGCAGGTCCTCGGCAACGGCCCGGCGTTCATCCTTGTCCAGACGGCGACGCTGCTCATCCTGGTGCTGGCGGCCAACACCGCCTTCTCCGGGTTCCCGCTGCTGGCCAGCTTCGCCTCCGGCGACGCCCTGCTCCCCCGCCAGCTGCGCAAGCGGGGCCACCGGCTGGTCTACTCCAACGGGATCATCGCCCTTTCGGCGGTGGCCATCTTCCTGATCGTGGCCTTCCAGGCCGACACCCACTCGCTGATCCCGCTGTACGCCGTGGGCGTGGTGACCTCCTTCACCCTGGCCCAGGCGGGCATGACCCGCCGCCACCTGCGCCTGCGCGAGCCCGGCTGGCGCAGCGGCATCCTGATCAACGGGGTCGGGGCCGTCGTCACCTTCGTCGCCCTGGTGGTGATCATCGTCGGCAAGTTCACCCAGGGCGCCTGGATGGTCGTGATCGCCATCCCGCTGCTGGTCTGGCTGCTGCTGCGCATCCAGCGGACCTACGGCCGGGAGGTGGCCCAGCTCAAGGTGCAGGCCAGCCAGCGCCTGGCCCCGCCCAAGCCCCGCCACGAGGTGGTGGTGCTGATCGAGGACCTCGACCAGGCCGCCATCAGCGCGCTCCAGTACGCGCGCCAGCTCAACCCGCTGACCATCACCGCCCTGCACGTGGCCGTCGACCCCGACCACGCCCGCGAGCTGGGCCGGCTCTGGGCCAAGGTCCACATCCCGTTCCCCCTCGAGCTGGTCGACGCCCCCGACCGCAACCTGCTGGCCGCCGTCGAGGAGGCCGTGGCCGAGCGGGTCCGCCCCGACACCGAGGTCACCGTGCTGGTCCCACGGCGCCGCTTCGTCGGCTTCTGGCGCCGGGTCCTGCACGACCAGACCTCGGCCGGCCTGACCAGGGTGCTCGGGGCGATGGAGAACGTGAACGTGACCATCGTCCCGTTCCAGCTCGGCAGCCAGCGCCCGCTGGCCGCCGTCAGGGAGACTTGATGGCCAGGAACTCGCTGGTGTCGTCGCCCTTGCGGCGGTCCTCGCCGGGGACGCGCTGGTCGCCGAGGCGGCGGGGGCGGCCCGAGGCGCTCCAGCGCTCGATCAGGTAGGGCTTGGCGGCCAGGAACACCTCGGCGAAGGACGCGATCCGCTCCTCGGCCTGCTCGGGGGTGTCGTCGGCGGCCTCGCGCACGAAGGTGGCCGTGCGGGCGAAGTACAGCGGGATCATCGACGAGACCAGCCGGTCGTGGTCGATCACCTGGGCGTTGTAGGCCAGCAGGTAGTCGCAGCAGATGCGGGCCCACAGGTCGACCGGGAGCACGAACCCCTCCGGCCGCTCGCTGGCCTGGCGGATGGCCTCGGTGACCCCGTCGAAGTGCTGGTCGGCCAGGATCTGTCCCCACAGCTCGTGCTCGGCCACGTACCCCTCGACGAACCGCCAGACGAGCCGGTCCAGGTTGACCTTGATCTCCTCGGTCGAGGTGGCCGTGCGGAACCCGAAGGTGGGGACGTCGGCGATGCCGTCGGTGTCGGCCCAGCGGTCGACGTAGCGTCCGGCCAGGGCGAACAGGCTCCCCACGACCTGGCGGAACATCGGTCCCAGGTCGCGGCCGGGGTCCTTGGCGTCGTGGAGCTTGGCCCCGAGCACGCTCTGGCAGACGCTGAAGCCCTCGCACAGGGCGACCGTGGTCATCCAGATGTCGACCCCGAAGCGGGCCACGTCGGTGCTCCACACCTGCTTGTCGGCCCAGTGGGCGGCCAGCCGGCCCGAGAAGCCGAAGTCGCCGCCGATCGGCTGGCGCAGCCGGCGCCCGTAGAGGGAGGCGGTCAGGGGGAAGGCGATCGAGTTGGTGATCGTGCCGTCCAGCTTGTGCCGGGCGTACAGCGGGGTGACCAGATCGTGGCCGTGGTCGAGGACAGGCCCGACCAGCCGGTCGATCCAGGCCGGGCTGACCGAGCGCAGGTCGGCGTCCAGCACCGCGCAGCCCTTGGCCCCAACGGCCGCGGCCAGCTCGAAGATGGCCCGGAAGGCCGAGCCCTTGCCGGACAGGCCGACGTAGGTGAGGGCAAGCTTGTCGGGGCGGTCGACCTTGGGGTCGAGCAGCAGCAGCTCCTCGTTCCCTTCGGTGGTCGCGGCCATGGCCTCCGAGACGGTGCCGTCGGTCGAGCTGCCGTCGGAGATGGCGATCAGGCAGCTGCGGTCGGGGAAGTGCTTGCGCAGCCCGGCCTCGGCGGCCCTGACGACATGGCCGATCGTCCGGGCGTTCTGGTACGACGGGATGCCGACGAGCACGTCGACGGGTCGGTCGCCGTCCAGCATGGCCGCGGCATCATCGCTGAGCACGCCGTGCGACAGGCGCTCCAAGGGTGGTCCCCCCTCTAGATGGACGTGGTCGGCCGCATTCCATCACGCCGAGGACGAGGGGACCGAGCGGAGCAGGGGCCGGCGGCCGAGGCGGAACGGCACGATGGTCACGTTGACCCCGTCCATGCTGCCCAGCGCCCGCACCAGCCCGGCCGAGGAGTTGTCGTGCAGGACCCGGCGCCACAGGGTCGCGTAGCGGCGCTTGGGGACCAGCACGGTGACCTCGGTGTCGGGCCGGACCAGCTCGGCGATGGTCGCCTGGGTAGTGGCGAGCAGGTTGCGGTCGGGGGCGTCGACCACCTCGAGGGGCGCGGGCACGTTGACCCGGGCCCACAGGGCCGACAGCTCCTTGGCCCGTTCGGGGTCGACGGCGATGTGCAGGGCGGTCATGCGCAGCGGGTTGAGCTGGCGGGCGTACTGGAGGGCGCCGATCGTCGCCCGGTCCAGCGCCTCGACAAGGACCACCACCTCGTGGCGGGGCTTGGGCGGGGCCATCCGGTCGCTGACCTCGACGGTGAGCTCGCCCAGCTCCCCGCGGTAGGTCCGCTGGGTGCGCAGCAGCAGCCAGACCAGCAGCGGGATGGCGATCACGACCATCCAGGCGCCGTGGGTGAACTTGGTGATCGTGATCACGATCAGGACCAGCAGGGTCACCGTGGCCCCGAGGCCGTTGATGGCCAGACCGCCACGCCAGCCCGGCTGCCGCAGCCGGAGGTGGTGGCGGGTCATGCCCGCCTGGGCGAGGGTGAAGGAGGTCACCACCCCGATGGCGTACAGCGGGATCAGCGCGTGCACGCTGGCCTTGAACGCGATCACCAGGAACAGGGCGCCGACGGCCAGCAGCAGGATGCCGTTGGAGTAGACCAGCCGGTGGCCCCGCTTGCGCAGCTGGCGGGGCATGAGGGCGTCCTGGGCGGCGAACGAGGCCAGGATCGGGAAGCCGTTGAAGGCCGTGTTGGCCGCCAGCACCAGGATGAACAGGGTGGCCACCTGCACGAACACGAACAGGGCCTGGCCGAAGCCGCCGCCGAGCACATGCTGGGTGAGCTGGGCGACCAAGGTCGGGTGGCCCGACTCGAAGGGGCGGGCGTCCAGCTGGATGGCCAGGAACGTGATCCCGATGAACAGGAACCCCATGATCAGGGCCATCGCCACCAGGGTGCGCTGGGCGTTCTGGGCCTCGGGCTTCTTGAACGCCGGCACGCCGTCGGCGATCGCCTCGACGCCGGTGAGGGCGGTCGTGCCGGCCGCGTAGGCGTGCATGAGCAGGAACAGCGACACCACCGCCAACGACTCCCCGTGGCCGGCCAGGTCCTGCGCCTGGGCCGGGCTGTAGCTGATCGGGTCGATCTGGCCGGACATCACCCGGTAGACGCCGAGCACGACCACGCCGCCGAGGCTGGCGATGTAGACGTAGGTGGGGACGGCGAAGATCTTGCCCGACTCGCGGATGCCCCGCAGGTTCCCCCAGGCGAGCAGGATCACGAAGGCGGCCGAGAGCTCGACCCGCAGGTCCTCGAGGGCCGGGATCGCCGAGGCCAGGGCGGCCGTCCCGGCCGAGACGCTCACCGCCACCGTCAGCACGTAGTCGACCAGCAGGGCGGCCGCGCACACGGCGGCGAACGACCCGCCGAGGTTGTCGCGGGTCACCATGTAGGCGCCCCCGCCCTGGGGGTAGGCGGAGATCACCTGCCGGTAGGACAGGACCAGGATCAGCAGCAGCACCGCCACCCCGGCGGCCAGGGGGAGGGCCAGCCCGATCGCCGCCGTGCCCGCGGCCACAAGGACCAGCAGCATCTCCTCGGTGGCATAGGCGGTGGAGGAGATCGGGTCGGAGGAGAACACGGCCAGCGCGACCCGCTTGGAGATCCGCTCGTGGGCCAGCTGGGCGGTCTTGAACGGCGGGCCCAGCAGGGCCCGCTTCGCCCGGTAACCGAGCGACTGGTAGCGCTCCTCGACGTCGGGCCGCGGCAGCGTCCGCAGCTCCGGTTTGGCGTTCGGCTTGGCGTTCGGCTCGAGATCTGTGGCCATGACCCCTGCTCGTGGACAGCTTCGTGCTCAACAGCCTACCGCCCGGCGCCAGCAACGACGGGGCCACAGACCATGGCCGGATCGGGCCAGCTCGATCTCCTCCCGTCGGGCTATGCACGCGCATGCCCAGCCGACGATGTTCAGGAATGTCGGCGGCGCCCGGGCCTCCCGGTGTGACGGGAGCGGCGGCCCTGAAGCATCGGGCCCGGGCGCCGCTGGCATTTTCCTAGGGGAAGATCGGCTCGCCCTGGCGGCGGCGGTCCAGGACCACGTTGAGAGCGGCCCCGTAGAGGATCAGCTGGCCGAAGAAGCCCAGCCAGACCAGCAGCAGGGTAACCGAGACGAGCGACCGGGGCAGGGCCCCGATGCCGGCCGAGTGGCTCGCCCAGTAGTCGAACCCGCGCTTGAGCACGTAGAAGCCGACGGCCCCGAACAGCGCCCCTGGGAGCTCGCGCAGCCAGGCCTGCTTGCGGGCCGGCAGGAACCGGTACAGCAGCAGGAGCACGACCAGCATCGAGGCCGGCCCGGCGATCTCCTCGATCATGGAGATGACCGGGCTGGTCGCCTCGAGCTCAAGGGCCCGCTGGGCGGTGGCCGAGACCCAGATGGTGAGCAGGGCCGAGCCGAGCAGCACCATGCTCAGCATCATCACGATCAGGATGTTGACCATCTTCTGGCCGACCGGGTTGCGGCCGCTCGGGACCTGCCACATCCGGTTCAGGCAGGCGGTCATCGACCCGACAAAGCCGCTGCCGGCGTAGGCCACACTGAGCAGGCCGAACACCCCGAGGGCGGCGCTGTTCTGGACGACCTGGTTGATGACGCCCTCGAACACGTCGGTACCGACGCCGGGGAAGACCTGGTTGAGGGCCTCGGCGACGGCCGCCCGGGCCTCCGGCTCTGGGTCGGCGAAGGTGGCGATCACGAACGCGGCCACCATCAGCAGCGGCAGCAGCGACAGGAAGGTGTAGTAGGCCATGCTGCCCGAGAGCAGCGCGCCCTCGGCCTTGGAGAAGGTCTGGATGACGGCCCAGGGGAAGCGGGTCCAGCGGTTGCCGGCCAGGAAGCGGTAGAGCCGGCCGATGGCCTGCTGGATGTGGACCTCCGGCCCCCTGGGCTCGGCGTCGGCCTTGGCCATCCACCCTCCTCCCTCTAGAAGAAGGATGACATGGGTTCAGGCTCTGGAAACCACCGTGAGCAGTGACGCCTCGGGCCGGCAGGCGAACCGGAACGGCGCGAACTTGCTGGTCCCGAGGCCGGCCGAGACGTGCAGCCAGCTCGACCCCCAGCGTGACAGCCCCCGCACCCGGTCGCGGGGCAGGTCGCAGTTGGTCACCAGCGCCCCAACCCCGGGCAGGCACACCTGGCCACCGTGGGTGTGCCCGGCGAGCACCAGGTCGTAGCCGTTGCCCGCGAACGCGTCGAGGGCCCGCCGGTAGGGGCTGTGGACCACCCCGAGGCGCAGGCGCGGGCGCGCGTCGCCGTTGGCGGGGACGGGGGTGGCGGGGTCGTCGCGGCGGATGTGGGGGTCGTCCAGGCCGGCCAGCTCGACGTCGCCGAGCTGGCCGCGGCGGTTGGACAGCACCGTCCAGCCCCGCGCCTCCAGGCCCTCGACCAGCTCACGCCAGGGGTTGCGGGGGGAGCTGCGGCCCCGGCGCGAGCTGGGCCCCATGAAGTAGGTGAGCGGGTTGCGGAACCGGGGCGCCCAGTAGTCGTTGGAGCCCAGCACCGCCACAGCTCCCAGCCGTGGCCGGAAGCGGCCGAGGGCCTCCAGCACCGGGCCAAGGCCGGCCGGCTCCCCGAGCATGTCGCCGGTCAGCACCACCAGGTCGACCGGCTCGGCGGCCAGCCGCTCCAGGAACGCCACCCGGCGCGCGTCCGACGCCGTCAGATGCAGGTCCGACAGGTGCAGGACGGTGAGCGGGGCCTGTCCCGGGTCGAGGGCCTCGACACGCTCCCGGCGCAGCCGGTACCAGTCCCGCTCGACCATGATGCCGTAGCCGACGCAGGCCGCCCCGGCCACGGCGGCCGCGCCGGCCAGCCGGGCGGCGTTCGAGAGGGCAGCGGGCATGCGTGGCGCTCCTGGGAGGTGTGCGATGGGATGAACGAGGATTGTAGCTGTAGGCTCGGGCCATGCTCATCGACGACGTGCAGCAGGCGATGTTCTCGGCCATGAAGGCCCGCGAGGCCCGGGAGACCGCCGCCCTGCGCCTGGCCCTCTCGGCCCTGAAGTCGGCCGCCATCGACGCCCGCCACGACCTGTCGGACGAGGAGGCCGTGGCCGTGCTCCAGCGGGAGGCCCGCAAGCGGCGCGAGGCCGAGGAGGTCTACCGCGACGCCGGCCGGACCGAGCGGGCCGACCAGGAGGCCTACGAGCGCTCGGTGCTTGAGCGGTACCTGCCGGCCGGGCTCGACCCGGCCGAGCTGGCCCGGCTGGTCGACGAGGCGGTGGCCGCCTCGGGAGCCAGCGGCCCAAGGGAGCTCGGCAAGGTCATGGGCCGGCTGATGCCCCAGGTCAAGGGCCGGGCCGACGGCAACGAGGTCCGCCGCCTGGTGCTGGAGCGGCTGGGCGGCTAGCTGCGCCGGCTGACCAGCAGGGTCACGTAGGAGTTCTTGGGCAGGCGGGCGCCGGCCTCCGGGCTCTGGGCGGCCACCCGTCCCGGCGGCCCGCTGTTGGTGTAGGTCAGCCCGGAGCTGAACCCGGCCCGCCGCAGCAGGGCCGTGGCCACGCTCACCTGGAGCCCGACGACCCCGGGCACGATCCCGTTGCCGCCACCGCCACCGCCGCCGCGGCCGCCGGAGACGGCCAGGAACACGGTGCCGCCCTGGCGCAGCTTGGTCCCGGCGCGCGGGCCCTGGCGGACCACCGTGCCCTTGGGCTGGGCGCTCGGGACCTGCCGCACCGAGGTGACGAAGCCGGCCCGGGCGAGCAGGGCCTGGGCCTCGCCCTGGGACAGCCCGACCACGTCGGGCACGCCCATGGACGGCGGGGCCGGGGGCGGCGGCGCGGCCGGGAACCCGACGATCGGCGCGCCGGCCAGGGCGGCCGCCATGTAGTCGTGGAAGATCAGCGCCGGGAAGGTCCCGCCGTACACCGGCCCGCCGTTGAACTGGGTGCGCATCGGCACCCGCCGGGCCCGGAAGCCGACCCACACCGAGGTCGACAGCTGGGGGGTGAACCCGGCGAAGAAGGCGCTCAGGTTGTCCTGGGCGCTGCCCGTCTTGCCGGCCACCGGCCTGGCCCCGAGCGACGCCCGGTGGCCGGTGCCCCCGTTGATGACCCCGCGCAGCATGGCAACGGTCCGGGTGGAGATCTTCTCGTCGATGACCCGCTTGCAGTCGGGCTTGTTCTCGATCAGCGGCTTGCGCTCGCCCGGCGCCACCACCCTGGTGATCGAGTACGGGGCGCAGCGGACGCCCCGGTTGGCCAGCACGCCGAAGGCGCCGGCCATGTCAAGGGGCGAGACCTCCTTGACGCCCAGCACCAGCGAGCAGACGTTCCAGCTGGCGTAGGCCCTGGAGCCGCGCGGCGGGATGTTGCTGATGCCCATCTTGCGGGCCACCTCGAGCGCCCGCTCGGGACCGACCTTGACCGCGAGCTGGGCGAACCAGGTGTTCACCGAGTGGGCGGTGGCCCCGTACATGTTGTAGACGCCGGCGCTCGAGTCCCCGGCGTTGCCGGGGCTCCAGGGGCCGTTGCCGGTGTAGCAGCGCCGGTTGGGGATGGTGATCCGTGCCGGGCCGGCCATGGTCAGCCCGGGCGAGATGCCCTTCTCGAGGGCGGCCACGATGAAGAACATCTTCATCGTCGACCCCGGCTGGAACCCGCTGCCGCCCTTGGCGGTGGCCAGGTCGACCTGGGACTTCTTGAAGCTCTTGCCCCCGTAGAGGGCGACGATCCGGCCCGTGCCGGGCTCGACACTGGCCAGCGCGCCGGCCGGGTCGCCGCCGAACTGGTTCATCTGGCGCTGGACGGCGCTGGCGGCCATCGCCTGCTTGGGGCTCTGGAGGGTGGTGTGGATGCGCAGCCCGCCCTGGAAGACCTTGCGCTTGCGCTCGTCGGAGCCGACCTTGCCGAGGGCCTTGTTGTAGCTGGGGTCGTTCAGCAGCTGGTCGACGATGAAGCGTTCGAAGTAGGGCTGGCGGCGGGGCGGCGTGTACAGCTGGATCCGGAGCTTCTCCTTCTTGGCCTTGGCCGCCTCCCTGGCGGTGGCGTAGCCGAGCTCGTGCATCCGGTCCAGGACCAGGTTGCGCCGGGCCAGGTTGGACTTCTTGGACGTCGGCTTGTACCGCTCGGGGGCGGCGATGGTCGCGGCCAGCGAGGCCGCCTGGGCCAGGGACACGAACTTGATCGAGGTGTTCCCGAAGTAGTGCTGGGCGGCGGTGGCGATGCCGTAGACACCCTCGCCGAAGTAGGCCTGGTTCAGGTAGTACTCGAGGATCTGGTCCTTGCTGTAGCGCCGTTCCAGCTCGACCGCGTACATGGCCTCGCGGAGCTTGCGGTCGATCGTCCGGGAGTTGCCGGTGACGGTCAGCTTGACCAGCTGCTGGGTGAGGGTGCTGCCGCCCTGGGCGATGTGGCCCGAGCGCAGGTCGGTCACGGCGGCCCGGGCGATGCCCCGGAAGTCGACCCCCTCGTGCTGGTAGAAGCGGTCGTCCTCGATGGCAATGACGGCGTTGCGGACCCGCTCGGGGATGCCCGAGAGGGGGACCACCCGGCGGTTCTCGTCCAGCCAGATGGTGGCGAGGGCGGTCTTGCCGTCGGCGGCGTAGATGACCGACCGCTGGGCCGGGTCAGGGAGTGCCTTCTCCAGCGGGGGCACGTCGCCCAGCTTGTTGGCGGTGTCCCTGGCCAGGCCGCCGGCCGGGACCACCAGGGGGAGCAGGGCGACGCTGGCGACCAGGGAGACCCCGGTGATCAGGGCGACGATCAGCACCAGCCGACCGCCCACCACGGAGGCTGCACGACCGCGGGAGAGACGGGCTGGCGGCGCGGGGATCGGAGCGTCGGCCATGCTGACGGGATGATATAGGGTGGTCGATCGGCACGGGCAAACCGACGCCCGAACGTTATTGAGGAGGCCGTCCGCCTGGCCGAGTCGTTCCGGGAGTTCGGCGACGGGGTCGTCCAACGGCTGCCCTACCTGCTCGCCGCCGTGGTCGCGATCGTGCTCACCGTGGTGGTGGCCAGGCTGGTCCGCTCGGGGGTGGAGCGAGCGCTGCGGCGAGGCCGGGCCGAGACCCACGTCGTCGTGGTGGTGGCCACCCTCGCCTACTACGCCGCGGTCGGCCTCGGGCTGGTGGTCGCCCTCTCGCTCGGCGGGGTCGACCTCAGGGTACTGGTCGGCAGCCTCGGCCTGGCCACCGTTGCCCTCGGCTTCGCCCTCCAGGACATCGTCAGCAACTTCACCGCCGGCATCGTGCTGCTGCTCGAGCACCCCTTCACCGAGGGCGACCACATCGCCATCGCCGAGGCCGAGGGCGAGGTTGAGGAGATCCGGGTCAGGGCGACCCGGTTGCGCGCCCCCGACGGTCAGCTCGTCCTTGTCCCCAACAAGCTGCTGTTCACGCAGGTCGTGACCAACTCGACGGCCACCATGGGGCGCCGCGTCGAGGTCCTGCTTGAGGTCCCCTCCGGCCAGGACGCCGCCAGGGCCAGGGAGCTCGTGCTGGAGGTGGCGGCCGGTCTGGAGGGGGTCAGCGGCGACCCCGAGCCCCGCCTCCTCACCCAGGACCTCGGCAAGGGCACCCACCGCCTCCGCCTCACCTTCTGGGTCGACTCCCGCAGCCACGACCCCGACCGCGTCCGGGGCGAGCTGCTCGACACCACCGAGAAGCGCCTGCGCGACGCCGGCGTGTCCCTGGTCGTCCCGGAGCCCTAGCGTCGCTCAGGCGAACAGGTGCTCGCCCAGGCGGCGCAGCCCCGGCAGGTCGTGCACGTCGTCGTTGAGGAGCGGGACCTGGACGACGCCGAGGTTGGGGACCCGGTCGAGCAGCTCGCGGACGCGGCGCTGCTC
>DATENJ010000765.1:0-4187 GCA_035275125.1 Actinomycetes bacterium
ACCTGTGGCAGCTGGACGAGATGGACTGCGGGGCTGCCTGCCTGGCCATGGTGACCAGGCACTTCGGCCGGGACGTGAGCATCGGGCACATCCGCCAGGCGGTCGGGACGACGGTGGACGGGACCAGCCTGCTCGGCATCACCAGGGGCGCCAGCGCCCTTGGCATGGCGGCCAGGTCGGTCAAGGTGTCCAAGAGCCGGCTGGACCAGTTGCCCCTGCCGGCCATCGTCCACTGGGGAGGCAACCACTGGGTCGTCCTCTACGACGTTGGCCGGCACCGGGTGCGGATCGCCGATCCGGCCCGCGGTCTGCGCCGCATCCCCAGAGAGACGTTCGCGTCGACCTGGTCGGGGTACGCGGCCGTGCTCGCCCCCACCCCGGAGCTGGCCACGGCCCATGTCCAGGGCTCGAAGGTGGGATGGATCCTCCGGTTCCTGCGCCCCCACCGCTGGACCATCCTCCAGGCCGTCGTGCTCGCCGTCGTCGGCGCCGCCCTGGCCATGCTGCTGCCCGTGATCTCCGGGGTCATCGTGGACGAGGTCCTGGCCGACCGCGACGTGGGGCTGCTCCGGCTCCTGCTCGGGGCCATGGTCCTGGTCCTGGCGCTCATGGTTGGGGCCTCGGTCGGCCAGCGCTACCTGCTCAGCCGGGCCGCGGTCCGGATCGACGGCAGCGCCCTCGACTTCATCAGCGGCCGGCTCCTGGCCCTGCCCCTGAGCTACTTCCAGACCCGCCGGACAGGCGACATCTCCCGGCGCCTGGCCGGGGTCCGCCAAGCCCGCGAGTTCCTGGTCCAGGAGGGGGTAGCGGCGATCAGCGCCGCCGCCCAGATCCTGGCCGCGGTCGCCTTCATGCTCGCCTACAGCTGGACGCTGGCCCTGGTGTTCCTGGCCGTCGCGCCCGTCTACGCCGGCCTCGTCCGGTTCTCGGTCCGCTACCTGCGGCCCATGTACGACAACCTGGAGGACGCGTTCGCCAACTACCACTCCCAGCAGATCGACGCGATCAAGGGCATCGAGACGGTGAAGTCGCTCGGGGCCGAGCCGACCCTCCAGGCCCGCATGCTGGCCCAGATCACCGGCGTGTCCCAGCGGCTGTTCCGGGCCGACCTGACCATCGCCATGTACGAGGGCGCGGTCCAGACAGTCGCGTTCGCGAGCCTGATCCTGTTCCTGTGGGCCGGCGCCTACCAGGTCCTCGACGGGCAGCTGACGGTCGGCGAGCTGGTCTCCTTCAACGCCCTGGTCCTGCTGGCCGTCGCTCCCATCCAGCTGCTGCTGTCGATGTGGGACCAGTTCCAGTTCGCCTCGGTGCTGCTGGGCCGGCTGAACGACGTCCTCGAGCACGAGCCCGAGCAGGGCAGCGACCATTCCCGGCTGCGCCCGGTGCCGACCATGTCCGGGGCGATCCGGCTCACCGACGTCGGCTTCTGGTACCCGGGCCCGAACCCGGTCCCCATCCTCGACGGCATCACCCTCGACGTGGCCCGCGGGACCACGGTGGCAATCGTCGGGCGCAGCGGCTCGGGCAAGAGCACCCTGGTCAGGCTGCTGGCCGGCCTGGCCGAGCCGACCAGGGGCACGATCACCTACGACGGGGTCGAGCTGGCCACCCTCGAGTACCGGGACCTGCGCCGCCAGATCGGCTTCGTCCTCCAGGAGACCTACCTGTTCGACGACACCATCGCCCGCAACATCGCCTTCGGGGCGGACGAGGTGGACATGGAGCGGGTGCAGTGGGCGGCCCGGCTGGCCAACGCCCACGACTTCGTCGACCGGTTCCCGCTCGGGTACGACACCAGGATCGGCGAGACGGGGGTGCTGCTCTCGGGTGGCCAGCGTCAGCGGGTGGCCATCGCCCGCGCCCTCTACCACCGGCCGCCGGTGCTGGTCTTCGACGAGGCGACCAGCTCGCTCGACACCGAGTCGGAGCGGGCCGTGCAGGACAACATCGACCAGCTCGTCGAGGGCCGGACCTCGTTCGTCATCGCCCACCGGCTGTCCACCATCCGCCGGGCCGACCTGATCGTGGTCCTGGAGCAGGGCCGGGTCGTCGAGCAGGGCAGCCACGGCCAGCTGATGGAACGCCGCGGCCTGTACGCCTACCTGGTGAGCCAGCAGATCGGGTGAGCCGCGACGCCGGTGTCGGGCGAGCACGTGGCGTGAGACAGTCCACTCACTGGGAGCTTTCCAACACACCTGGAGCCGCCGATGACCAGCGCCGAGTTGCTTGTCGATGCCTTTGGCAGGATCCGCGCGGTGGTCCATCGGGTCGTCGACGGGCTCACACCCGAGCAGCTGGCCTTCCGCGTCGACCCCGAGGCCAACTCGATCGCCTGGCTGGTGTGGCATCTGACCCGCATCCAGGACGACCACCTGGCCGGCCCCGCCGGGGTCGAGCAGGTCTGGACCTCCAAGGGCTGGGTGGAGCGGTTCGGGTTGCCGTTCGACCCCCGGGACACCGGCTACGGGCACGGGCCCGAGGAGGTGGCGGAGGTGCGGGTGGACTCCGGCGAGCTGCTGACGGGCTATTACGACGCGGTCCACCAGCAGACGATCCGCTACGTGGAAGGTCTTGAGGACGCCGACCTTGGTCGCATCGTCGACCGCGCATGGGACCCGCCGGTGTCGCTGGGCGTGCGGCTGGTCAGCGTGATCGCCGACGACCTCCAGCACGCGGGCCAGGCGGCCTTCGTCCGCGGGGTCCTCCAGCGCGGCTAGGCCCGTTCCCTCCCACGGGCCGACCTTGACAGGCCCAGCCCACCGCACCAGGGTGGCCCTATGAGCGACCGCCGGGTGCCCGTGCTGATTGTCGGAGGCAGCCTCGTGGGGCTGTCGACGTCGTTGCTGCTGGCCGCGCAGGAGGTGCCACACCTGCTGGTCGAGCGGCACCGCGGCACCGCGGTGCACCCCAGGGCGGCGGCGTTCCACCAGCGGACCATGGAGATCTTCCGCGGTGTGGGGCTGCAGGAGGAGATCGAGTCCGCGTCGGCGAAGGAGTTCGCGCAGAACGGCGCCATCGTCTCGGTGGACAGCCTGGCCAGCCCGGAGATGACGTTCTTCTTCCGGCACTTCAACGAGGGCGTCGAGGCGCTGAGCCCAACGTCGCGGCTGTTCATCACCCAGATTGGGCTGGAGCCGCTGCTGCGCCGGTCGGCCAAGGAGCGCGGCGCCGAGCACGCCTACGCCACCGAGCTGGTCGCCTTCGAGCAGGACGACGACGGGATCACGGCGGTCCTCCGGCCCCGGGACGGCGGCGCCACCCAGACTATTCGCGCCGACTACCTGGTGGCCGCCGACGGCGCGCACAGCCCGGTCCGGGAGCGCTGCGGCATCGAGATGGCCGGGCGTGGGGCGTTCGCCGACTGCGTCACCATCTACTTCCGCGCGGACCTGCGCGAGCTCCTCGGGGACCGCAACCTCAGCGTGGTCTACGTCAACCACCCTGAGCTGCTCGGGTTCTTCCGGTTCTCCATCACCGGCGACTCCGGTTTCCTCGCGGTGTTCTCCACCATCAACCCGGACGGCACGAAGAACACCGCCGTCGGCGAGACCATGGACACGGCCTGGGCGACCGAGCTGGTCCGCAAGGCGCTCGGCCGTGCCGACATCCCGGTCGAGATCGACAACGTGCAGCGCTGGACGGCCGCGGCGGCGCACGCGTCGCGCTTCGGTGACCGGAGGGTGTTCCTGGCCGGGGACGCCGCGCACGTCATGCCGCCCACCGGGGGCTTCGGCGGCAACACCGGTGTCGGCGACGCGCACAACCTGGCGTGGAAGCTGGCCGCGGTGGTCGGCGGGACCGCGGGCGCCGGCCTGCTGGACACCTACGACACCGAGCGCCGGCCGGTCTGCGACCTCGTCGTCGAGCAGGCGTACACGCGCTACGTGCTGCGGGTCGACCCCACGCTCTCCCGGGAGAACCTCGCCGACCCGATGGACGACGCGTCGATCGAGCTCGGCCCGGTGTACCGGTCGGCCGGGCTGCTCTCCGACGGCGGGGACGACGGGGCCGCGCTGGAGGACCCCCGCACACCGACCGGGCGGGTGGGCGTACGGGCCCCGCACCTGCCGGTGGAGATCGACGGCGCGCCTGGCTCGGCGCACGACGTCCTCGGCCGCGGCTTCGCGATGCGGGCCGCGCCGGGCGGCCAGCGGTGGCTGGACGCCGCGTCGCAGGCCGGCGCC
>DATENJ010000766.1:0-8865 GCA_035275125.1 Actinomycetes bacterium
GTCATCGACCCGCTCAACCTGCCGAGTGCGCGGGTGACGAGTGTCGGGTCGACCAACTTCGCCGGTGGGCTGGCGGCAACCCAGCACCTGCTCCACCTGGGGCACCGGCAGATCGCCTACCTCGGCGGTCCGGCGACCGCCGCCTGCAATCAGGCACGGATGCACGGCTACCGCGGCGCCATGGAGGCCGAAGGAGCGCCCGTCCCCGACGGGTACGTGCGGACGGGGCGGTTCAGCTACGAGCACGGGCTCGCCGGAGGTGCCGCGCTCCTCGACCTGCCGCAGCCTCCGACGGCGGTGTTCGCCGGCAGCGACGAGACCGCGCTGGGCGTGATCGAGGCCGCCAGGGTCCGTAGCCTGCGGATCCCGGAGGACCTGAGCGTGGTCGGCTTCGACGACACCCCGGTCGCGCGGCTGGCCGCGCCCCCGCTCACCACGGTCCGCCAGCCGCTGCGCGAGATGGGGCGCCGTCGCCGTCCGGACGGCGCTGCGGCTGGCGGCGGGGGAGGGAGTGGACTCTCACCACGTCGAGCTCGCGACCGAGCTCGTGGTGCGACAGTCGACCGCGGTCAGCTCCGTCTGATGGTCGCCAACCAGGCCGGGGCGCCGTTGTCGTGGTAGCTCGTCTCCACCCGGTCCGGTTCGACGGCGGCGACATCCCATCCGGTGCTGGGGTCGAACGCCGCGTTCAGCTCGTCCCGACTGACGGGGTGCGGGCCGGTGTCGGGTCCTTCGTCGCTGAAGCACAGCACATACAGGGTCCCGTCGTGCTCGGTCACCGATGCGAGGCTCGCCACGTACCCTGGTCGCTCGTCGGCGTCGAAGGTGTGGAACAGTCCGCAGTCCAGCACCGTCGCGAACCTGCGCCCCAACCGCTCGAGCTGGAGGGCGTCGGCGGCGGCGAACGTGACCTCGATCCCACGGTCGTCGGCCTTGGCGCGGGCGATCGCCAGTGCCGTCTCGGCCACGTCAACTCCCAGAACCGGCAATCCCAGCGAGGCGAGGTGCAGCGCGTTCTCGCCGGTCCCACAGCCGGCATCGAGCACCGTTCCGGCGAATCCGCCTTCGGCCGCCAACCGCACGACCGCCGGCTGCGGCCGGCCAATGTCCCAGGGCGCAGGGCCGTCCTGGTACGACGCATCCCAGGGCAGTCCGGTCAGCCGTTCGTGACTGGTCGGCCGCCGACCGCCGAACGGACCGTCAGCCAGGGTCCCTGATCGCTCCGACAGCTTCGTCCCCTCCCCGCGGTTGATCTTGCCACCCCATCGTCTCGCACGGGGCCCACGGGGTCGCGTAGCGTCGTGTCCATGGACGTTGCCGCCGACGCTGCACGGCGTTTCCTCGTCACCCGGCATCTGCTCGCGCCCGCGCGTTCGGTCGAGGGTGGGCCCGACGGGGTGCTCGAGGTCTTCCGTCGGCTCGGTTCGATCCAGTTCGACCCGCTGTCGGTCGCGGGGCGCAACCACGACCTGGTGCTCCACGCGCGGGTCGCCGGCTACGACCCCGCCTGGTGCGACACGCTGTACGAGCGGCGCGAGCTGTTCGAGGCCTACAACAAGGGGCTTTCGCTCGTCCGCACGAGCGAGTTCCCGTGGTTCCGGGCAAGCCTGAGCGTGAGCGCACCGCGCATCCTCGCCGAGCACGCCGACGTCGCCGAGCACGTGCTCGAGCGGATCCGCGCCGAGGGCCCACGCTCGGCGCTCGACTTCGAGCGGCGGCAGGGGTCGCTGGTCGACTGGTTCGGCGCTCCCACGAACATCGTGCGCGCGGCGCTCGAGGCGTACGCCGTGACCGGCGTGCTCGGTCTCGCTCGACGGGACGGCAACCGCCGCTACTACGACCTGATCGAGCGACTGCTGCCGCCCGACATCGTCGCGCGCGAGGTCCCGCTGCGGGAACAGCTCCGGCACAAGCTCCTGTCGCGGTACCGTGCGCACGGCCTCCTGGGGATCGGCGGCCCGGACATCTTCGGCGGCATCGGCACGGCGAAGCCGGACCCGGAGCGACCCCAGCACCCGGGCCGGACCGCGCTGCGCGAGGAGCTCATCGAGGACGGTGAGCTCGTTCCCGTCACGGTCGAGGGCGTGCGCGGCAAGCGGTTCGTCCTCCGCGAGGAGGTCGAGCTGCTCAACGCGCCGCCCGAGCCACCGCTCACCGTCGCGTTCCTCCCACCGTTCGATCCGTTGGTCTGGGACCGAGGCCTCCTCGGGTCCCTGTTCGGCTTCGACTACGTGTGGGAGCTGTTCGTCCCGCCGGCCAGACGGCGCTGGGGCTGGTACGTGCTGCCGATCCTGTTCGGCGACCGGCTCGTCGGCCGGATCGAACCCCGGATCGACCGCGGCGAAGGTTCCGTGCGCGTTCTCGACCTCTGGTGGGAGGACGGCTTCGACCCGCGCCGCGTCGACGGCTTCGCCGACGCGATGGACACCGCGCTCGGCGCCTACCTCAAGTTCGCCGGCGCAGGCCGGCTCGAGTGGGTACCGCACCTCAACAAGGAGTGAACGCCATGCAGCAGCGCAGACTGGGTCGCCTTGGTCACCAGAGCTCGGTCCTGATCTACGGCGCGGCCGCCCTGGCCGAGGTCGACCAGGACACCGCCGACGCCTCGGTCCAGCTGGCCCTGGACGCCGGGATCAACCATCTCGACGTCGCGGCCAGCTACGGCGACGCCGAGCTGCGGCTGGGCCCGTGGATGCCAACGATCAGGGACCGGGTCTTCCTGGCCACCAAGACCGGGCTCCGGGACCGCGACGAGGCGTGGGCGCAGATCAACCACAGCCTCGAGCGGCTCCAGACCGACCACCTCGACCTCCTCCAGCTCCACGCCGTCGGCGACCTGGAGGAGCTGGAGCTGGTCACCCGGCCCGGCGGGTCGCTGGAGGCGGCGGTCCGGGCCAGGGACGAGGGGCTGACCGGCGCGATCGGGATCACCGGCCACGGCCACCAGGCCCCGGCGGCCCACCTTGAGGCCCTGCGGCGGTTCCCCTTCGACACCGTGCTGACGCCGCTCAACTACATCCTGGGCCAGGACCCGGCGTACCTGGGCGACTACCAGGCCCTGGTCGCCGAGATCCAGGCCAACGACGCCGGGCTGATGATCATCAAGGCGGCGTCGCGCCGGAACTGGCCGGAGCCGGACGGGCACAGCTACGGGACCTGGTACGAACCGTTCGACGACCAGGAGCGGATCTCCGCCGCGGTGGCCTGGGTGCTGTCGCACCCCGAGGCGACCGGCATCGCCACCCCCGGCGACGTGCGCCTGCTGCCGCTGCTCATCGAGGCCGAGCGGCGCCTGGCCGAGACCAGCCGGGCCGACGCCGAGCAGGTGCTGGCCGGCGCCGCCGAGTACAGCTCCCCGTTCATCGACATCCCGATCTGACGACTGCGAACAGGAGGGTTGGCTGGAGGTGAGCGGCTGACCGACCCTCAGAATTCCTCGAAGGTCACGACCTCACGGCGCCGCGCCTGCACCGCGGCCAGAACGGCCTGCTGGTCCTGGTCCTGGATCTCCAGCTCCTGAAGCGTCCGCTGCAGGTGCCAGACCACCCGGTCGAACGCCGCGCCGGTGATGTGGAGCTCGGCATGCGCCTTGTAGAGGTCCCGGCCCTGGTACTTGCTCGGCCCGCCGGTCACCACCGCCAGCAGGGTCAGCATGTGCCAGCGCAGCCCCTTGAGCTGCCCCTCGTCCAGGTGCTTGAAGTAGCGCATCAACGAGGGATCGTCCAGCACGCGCGGGTACAGCTTGTCGACCAGCCGCCGGAGCCCGCCCGCGTACTGGATCCGCCCGTACAGCGACGACGGTGCCTGCGGCCCTTGGGCGCGGCGAGCTTGGGCGGCGACCGCCGCCTGGAGGTACTCGTCGATCCTCAGCCCCGCCGCGGCGGCAAGTGCTTCGATACGGTCGAGATGGAGTTCCGAATCAGCGCTATAGGTCACGTTCGATCCCCACCGCCATATCGTCCTAATCAGGAGGTGTGGGAGACTACCACGACTTGGCCGATCGGTGAGCTTCGGGCCTGTCCTGGGACCCTTCAGTCGGCGGTGACGAACAGCGGAGTCACCGACACCTGGAGGTGCACCCGGCCGTCGACGACGTCGGCTGCCTGCGCCGCACCCAGGGCGTCGACGGCCTTGGCCTGTGGGGCCGGCCAGGGCCAGTCGACGGCGACCGGCGGTTCCTCCTCCCCGTGGAAGGAGTCCTGCTGGTCCCAGGCGACCAGGAGCGGTCCTCGTCCGACGCGGTGCACCTCGAACAGGAACACGCCTGGCCGCTCGGGCACCTCGAGGCGGGTCACGCCATCAACCTCCACACCGGCGAGCTGGTCGGCCAGGAGGGCGAACGTCTCGGCCGGCGGGTGGCGGTGGCGCAGCTCGGTGCCCTCATAGCCCATCAGGGCGAGCTTGCCGAACAGCAGGTCCATGATCGACAGCGGGTTCTCGTAGCCGGGGATGTCCGGCGCAAGGTTCCAGCACACCGTCCGGCGTACCCCGGACGACAGCGCCAGCAGGTTGCGCATGACGAGCTCGCGGCGGTTGATGCGGTCCCGCCTGCCCTCCAGCTCCCTGGGGCAGCCGCGCATGAACATCTGCAGCTGCGGCGGCAGGCTGGCCATCTGCTCGTACAGGCTGGCCATGGCCGCCTCCTCGGGCGACCGTTGCGGGGCGGTGTCGGCGGCGCCACCGGCGAAGGAGGCCGCCATGACCTGCTCCATGGCCGCGGTCGCCTCCGGGTACAGGTTCGGCCACGGGGCGTTGTACTCGCCGACCACCAGTGGCCTGTCGTAGCCGAACGCGCGCATCATCCCGCGGACGGTCTCGATGTCGGCCGGGATCCGGCTCGCCTCCCCGTACAGGTGCAGGTCGAACAGGTCGAAGAAGTCGCGGCCGTCGCGCAGCAGCACCTCGAAGAACTGCCGCTCGGGGCTGTCGGGGGTGCCGGCCGGCAGCGCGTAGGGTGCGCCGCCGAGGACCACCGACGCCTCGGGGTCGGCGTCCTTCACGGCCCGGTGGAGCACCTCGAGCTGGGCGACGTACTCGGCCGCGGTGCCGGCCCAGGTCAGCCCGACGTTGGAGGGCTCGTTGTCGCACTGCCAGCACCGCACCCGCCCGGCGCAGTGGCGCACCAGGCGGTCCACGAACCGGCGGTAGGCATCGGGGTCCTTGGCCGGCGAGGGTGGCAGGAAGTCGGTCGCCTGCCGGGTCGCCCACCGCGAGCTGGAGCAGACGGTGACCCAGACCTCCTCGGAGCCGTCGAGCTGGTCCAGGAACGCGTCAACGGCCTCGAAGGTGTACCGGCCGGGCTCGGGCTCGATCTGCCCCCAGTAGAAGTACACCCGGACCAGCGTCGCGCCCAGCTCGCGGAGCTGGGGAACGAACTGGTCGGGCTTGCCGAACAGGCCGTAGCTGATGCTGCGGACGATCCCAAGCCGGACACCCGGCGGACCCATGTCGCTCAATGCCAGAACCGCACTTGGTCGTCGTCGCCGGCGTCCAGCGACAGCCAGGCGACCGGCTGCCGGGCCTGGCGCGCCCAGTCGCCGAGTAGGCTCGTCTTCCCGAACCCGGCCGGGGCGCAGACCAGGGTCAGCTCCCGCCCCGTCCCCGCGGCGAGGCGTTCCTGCAGCCGGGGACGTGGCAGCAGGCCAGGACGCCGCTGTGGCACGTCGAGCTTGGTGGCCAGCAGGGCATCGTGATCGCCGGCCGCTCGGTACTCGGTGACCCGCACCTCGTCACCATTCGGCAGGACCAGGTTGCTCACCGCACCATCGTAGAGGCTGCGCCGCGGCTACCCGCCTGCCACCGCGAACAGCTCCCACTCGCCCTCGACGCCCTTCAGCCGCTGGCTGCCACGGTCCCGGAGGGTGATGTCGGAGCCGGCGACCAGGTCGCGGACGGTCCGGGAGACGACGATCTCGCCGGGGCCGGCGAGGGCCATGATCCGGGCGGCGATGTTGACGGCGATCCCGCCGACGTCGTCCCCGCGCAGCTCGACCTCGCCGGTGTGCAGCCCCGCCCGGATCTGGGTGCCGATGCCGCGCAACTCGTCCCGCAGCGTGACCGCGCAGCCGATCGCCCGGCCGGGGCCGTCGAAGGTGGCCAGGATCCCGTCCCCGGTGGTCTTGACCAGCCGGCCGCCCCAGCGCTCGACCAGCCGGCCGGCCAGCTCGTCATGGGTGTCGAGCAGGTCCCGCCAGTCCCGGTCGCCCAGCTCGGCCGCCCGCTCGGTCGAGCCGACGATGTCGGTGAACAGCACCGTGGCCAGCACACGGGCCGCTTCGACGCTGGGACGAGCCCCGACCAGGAACTCCTCGACCACCTCGAGCACCACGTCCTGCTGGGCCCACCACATCGGCAGGTCGCCCTCCAGCTCCACCAGTCTCGCGCCACCGATGTGCTCGGCCAGGTAGCGGCCGTGCGTGGCCGGGACCAGCTGGAAGTCGCGGTGGTGCAGCACCAGCGTCGGCACCTGGATCAGTGGCAGCAGCTGGCGGACGTCGACCTCCAGCATCGCCCGCAGGTGGGCGCGGACCACCCGTGGGCTGGCGATGGCCCGCTGGAGCCTGGCCGACCAGCGCCGGAAGCGCTGGTCGTCGGCGTGGCCCGGCGCATACGCCTCGGTGTAGGCCTCGGTGCCCCACAGCTCCCCGGCACGGTCGATCATCGCCTCGATGGTCTCGGACGGGAACCCGATCGGGTAGTCGTCGGCGACCAGGTACCTGGCGGTGGCGTCGGCCAGGATCAGCGCGCTGGTCCGCTCGGGCCGGGTCCCGGCGAAGAACAGCGCCATCGGGCCGGCCTCGGGTCCGTTCGCCAGCAGCGCCGCCCGCCGGGAGCCGGCCGCGTCCAGCACCGCGTCCAGCTCCTCGGCGTAGGCCTCCCAGGCGGGCAGCGGGTTGGGCGGCAGCGGGTCGGAGGCGCCGGTGCCGCGCCGGTCGAAGCGCAGCAGCCGCGAGAACGACGCCAGACGGCGCAGGAAGAACGCCACCTGCGGGTCGTCCCAGACCAGGTCGACGTGGCTGAAGCTGCCCATGGTGAACACCAGGTCGGGTGGTCCCTGGCCGAGGACCTGGTAGGCGAGCCGGTCCCGGCCGAGCCGGGCGTACCTGGTCTCCGGCGGCACCGTCTGCTCGGCCACTGCGCCCCCTGTCGGATGGGCGGCGCTGGGACTACCTGGGGGAGTAGAGCCAGGGCTGCCTGAGGTCGAAGAACTCCGGGACCCCGACGCTGAGGGCGTCCATCTCCTCCATCTGGGCCTTGAGCTCGGCGGGTGGTTCCTTGCGCTCGCCTTCGCGGGCCGCTTCCTCGGAGGTGAAGTAGATGGCCATGGTGTAGGCGCCACCGTCGTGGGCCGCGACGATGCTGCCGATGATGTCGGGGCGGAAGTCGGCCCACGCGGCCGAGTCCTGGGACATGAGCTCGCGGGCCCGCTCCGAGTCGGTGCCCTGGCCCTGCATGACCTGGACAAAGCCGGCGGTGTCGGGGTCGCCGGCGACGTCGGGGATGATGTCGGCGCTGTCCTTGAAGGTCGGCTCGGTGCTGAACAGCTTGGCGGTCTCGGACCACCAGCGGTCCTGCTCGGGACGGTCGCTGTTGCGGCGGGCGGCCTCCTCGGACTCGAAGCGGGCCAGGGCGATGAAGCGGCCGTCCTCGGTGACCCCGGCGGTCGAGCCGAGCCAGCCGGTGGCCCCGGGGGCCAGGTCCCGCGCCCACTGGTCGAGTGCCGCGTGGGCCCGCTCCGCGTCCGCGACCTGTCCCTGGATGACCTGAACGAACATCTGGACCCCCCTTGGCGTGAACCAGCTCCGGTGGCCCAGACGATACCCCGAACGCCGCACATTGGCCGGGGGCGCGCCCGTCGGCGGTGGTAGGCTCCGCGCGTCAGCAGGGCCGTGAGCTGGGCCGGTGGGTGGAGCGCCGGTTGGTGAGGAGCCTGGGTGGCCGAGCGCGGCGGAGGTACCGGCCCGCGGCGGGCGGCGCCGCTGGGGCCGGGAGACCCTGAACGGGTCGGGCCCTACCGGCTCCTTGGGCGGCTCGGCGCCGGCGGGATGGGGACGGTGTTCCTCGGCCAGGGCGACGACGGGGAGCCGGTGGCCGTCAAGGTGCTGCGGCCGGAGCTGGCCGGGGACCCCTCGTTCCTGCGGATGTTCCGGCACGAGGTGGCGGCGGCGCGCCGGGTGGTCGGGTTCTGCACCGCCCGGGTGATCGACGCCGAGCTGTCCGGCGAGCTGCCGTACCTGGTGACCGAGTACGTCGACGGCGTCCGGCTCGACCGGGCGATCGCGGCCAGTGGGCGGCTGGCCGCGACCGACCTGGCCGGGCTGGCCGTCGGGATGGCGGCGGCCCTGACGGCGATCCACGGCGCCGGGGTGGTGCACCGGGACCTCAAGCCGAGCAACGTGCTGCTGTCGTACTTCGGGCCCAAGGTGATCGACTTCGGGATCGCCCGGGCGCTCGACGCCAGCGCGGCCAGCACGGCCACGGGCAAGCTGATGGGGTCGCCGGGGTGGATGGCGCCCGAGCAGTTCGGGCCGGGGCCGGTGACGGCGGCGGTGGACATCTTCGTCTGGGGGTCGCTGGTCGCCTTCGCCGGTACGGGACGGCGGCCGTTCGGGCAGGGCACGGTCGTGGAGGTCGTCTACCGGATCCGGCACGAGGCGCCCGACCTGGGAGGCCTCGAGGGGCCGCTGCGGGCGCTGGTCGAGCGCTGCACGGACAAGGACCCGGAGCGGCGGCCGAGCGCTCGGACGCTGCTGCTGGAGCTGCTCGGCGACCACGACGACCCGGACCCGCAGGCCGCCGCCACCCAGCTGCTCCAGCGGAGCTGGCCGGCCCCACCGCCGGCAGCGCCGGCGGCGGCCGCCCCGG
>DATENJ010000767.1:0-2789 GCA_035275125.1 Actinomycetes bacterium
CGACCAGACCCCGCTGGCCCGGATGTACGCCGACGCCCGGGCGGCCCGCCTCTACGACGGCCCCGACGAGGTCCACCGCATGGTGGTGAGCCGCCGGGTCCTGCGGGCGTTCGAGCAGGGCGCCGTCTGGGACTTCGCCGACGGCGGCCCCCGTTTTTTGGTATGACTCGCCGGGAACGCGCGCTCCTGCGCCGGTTGGGCCCGGTCTGATCGGAGGGGCCCGGAGGGGGGACCGATGCCTCCAGAGCACGACGACAGCCGCGAGCGTCAGCTCGACGCCCTTCGCCGCTACGTCTCGGACCTCGACATCCGCCACCACGACAACGGCCAGGCGCGGCTCGTCGAGGAGCGGCGGCGGCCCGTCTGGCCCTGGCTCCTGGTCACGCTGGTGCTGATGGGCGTGTCCCTGGCCGGCGGGGTGGCGATCGGCGGCAACCGCGACGCCGCCCGCGACCAGGCCGGCCCCTCGGGGGCGACCACGAGCAGCGTTGCCGCATCCCCGGCCGCCTCCCCCGAGTGCGCCGAGGCGGTGGAGCGGGCCAACCGGACCATCAGCCACGCCGTGCTGGTGTCGGGGGCCCTTCGCGAGCACACCGAGGCCCTGAACAAGCTGCGCAACGGCACGCTCGACGCCGAGGCGGCCATACGGGCCGGCACCCCGTCCCTGATCGCCGGCTCGGCCGAGTCGGCCAAGTTCGACGTGGCCCTGGCCGACTACCGCAAGGTGGTCGACCGCTGCCGGCTCCTGCCGCCCTGACCGGCGGTCAGCGCGGCAGGGCGCTGCCGGCGAGCCACCTGGACCAGGACATGTTCCAGTCGGCGACGCCGAAGCTGTTGCCAGGGCGTTTGGGCGAGCCTCTGACCTCGACAACGTCGCCGCGGCGGGTCTGGCGGAAGAACCAGGCGGCGTTGGCGGTGGAGAGGTTGACGCAGCCGTGGGAGACGTTGGCCGAGCCCTGGGAGCCGGTCGACCAGGGGGCGGCGTGGACGAACTCGCCCGAGTTGGAGATCCGCACCGACCAGGCGACCCGCTGGTAGTAGCCCCCGGGCCCGTTGCGGGGGATGCCGACGGTCGAGGAGTCCATCACCTTGACCTGGTTCTTCTCCAGCACGAAGTGGACGCCGTTGGTGGTCGGGTAGCGCTCGCGGCCGGTGCTGACGGGCAGGGTCCGCAGGGTCCGCCCGTCCGAGGTGACCTTCATGCGGTGGGTGCGGACGTCGACCACGCTGACGCGGCGCTCTCCGACGCTGAAGCGGATGGTGCGGTCGGCCACGCCCCAGACCCCGCCGCCGGCGTCGGTCCCGGCCAGCCGGGCCCGCAGGGTGACCTTGGACCCGCTCGGCCAGTAGGCCTTGGGGCGGTAGTGGACCTCGTTGTCGGCGAACCAGTGCCAGGCCCCGGTGACCGGCTTGGAGGAGCTGACCTCCAGGCGCCGTTCGACGGCGGGCCGGTCGGCCACCGGCGCGCTGAACCAGACGCCGATGGGCAGGCCGACCCCGACCGTCTCGCCGTCGAGGGGCATGACGGCGGCCCGCAGCTCGGCCCGGGGCTTGAGGGTGGTGAAGCTGCTCTGCCGGCGGGCCGGAACCCCGGCGTCGTCGGCCACATCGGCCACCACCCGGTACCGGGTCGCCGGGGCCAGCGCGCCGGTACTCACCCAACTGCGCCCGTCGGCAGCCAGCTTCCCCTCAAGGTCCTTGCCGGCCCCGGTGACCCGTACCGCCCGGAGCCGCCCCTCCTCGGCCACCACCTTGGCCCTGGCATCGAGCGCCACCCTGGTCGCCTTGTTCCTCGGGGTCACGGTCAGCCGCACCGGCGCCGCCTGGGTCGCGCCGTTCCCCTTCGACCCCCCGGTGCCGCCCGCGCCGGGCCGGTCGCCCGATCCTCCGCCGGCGACCACGAACAGGCCGCCCGCGACCAGCGCCACAACCACGACGGCGGTCACAACCAGCCACGGTCCAGCGGGAACGCGCCAACGAGTCATCGCCCCCGAGTGTACCCGGGGCCCCCTGACGGGACTTGAACCGGCAGCCCGCTTTGGTAGGCTTCGCCGGGTTCGGACGACGCCCGGGGCGTGGGTGCTCTGGGAACCGGGAGCCGGTCCCAGGAGAGGTAGCCCCGATGCGGCGCGCCATCATCGTCGTCCTCGCATGTTCCCTGCTGCTGCCGGCCGGCGTGCTGGCCCAGCGCGCCGGCGCCGACCCGGTGGACGTGCCCGGGCTGGAGGGGCCGGCCCGGGTCGACCGGGACGCGAACGGGATCGCCCACATCCGGGCCGGGTCGCGCCACGACCTGTTCCTCCTCCAGGGGTGGGTTCACGCCCAGGACCGGCTGTTCCAGATGGACGTGCGCCGCCGCCAGGCCGACGGCACCCTTGCCGAGCTGCTCGGGCCGGCCGCCCTGCCCACCGACGTGCAGCTGCGGACCATCGGGCTGCACCGGGCGGCCGCCCGGTCGCTGCCCGCCCTGTCCGCCGACGCCCAGGCGGTGCTGGCCGCCTACGCCGACGGCGTCAACGCCTGGGTGGCCGGCCACCCGCTGCCGCCCGAGTACGGGGCCCTCAGCCTGACCTCGGTGCGGCCCTCGCGGCCCGTGGACAGCGTGGCCGTCGGCAAGCTCCAGTCCTTCGGGCTCTCGTTCGACCTCGACACCGAGCTGACCACGGCCCTGCTCGGCTACCAGCAGGCCGGGCAGGCGGCCGGCTTCGACGGCACCGCCCTGTTCTTCAAGGACCTGTGGCGCTCGGAGCCGTTCACCGACGCCTCGACCGTGCCCGACGCCACCCGGG
>DATENJ010000768.1:0-3441 GCA_035275125.1 Actinomycetes bacterium
GGTGGCGAGGGCGGCCGCCAGCAGCTCGGCGAACCGCTCGACGGCGGCACGGCGGTTGGCCAGCTGGCTCCGCTGGGCCTGGGCGACCACCCGCAGGACGCCGCCCGAGTCGAGCCGCGGCCCCAGGCGGCGCAGGGCCAGCTCCTTGGCCTCGTCGCTCAGTGACGGCGACCCGGCCAGGTCGAAACGGAGCTCGACCCGCGAGTCGGTGGTGTTCACCCCCTGACCGCCCGGTCCCGAGGACCGGCTGGCCCGGAACTCGAGCTCGGCCACCGGGATCGCGACCTCAGGGGTGATCCGGACCACCTCGGCCATCGTCAGCCCCGGTGGCGGGTCCAGGCCGGCACGGGGCTCTCGGACAGGTAGTTGGCCGTGTTGACCAGGGCGACGTGGGAGAACGCCTGCGGGAAGTTGCCGAGCTGACGGCCGGACGCCGGGTCGAACTCCTCGGCCAGCAGCCCGACGTCGTTGCGGAGGGTGAGGAGGCGCTCGAAGATGGCCAGCGCCTCCTCCCGGCGGCCCATCAGGGCCAGGTTGTCGGCCAGCCAGAAGGTGCAGGCCAGGAACGCCCCCTCGCCGGGAGGCAGCCCGTCCACCGACTGCGACCCCTCGGGCGGGTAGCGGTGGACGAGGCCGTCGACCATCAGCTCGCGCTGGATGGCGGCGACCGTGCCCTTGACCCGTGGGTCGCCGGCGGGCAGGAACCCGACCAGCGGGATCAGCAGCAGGCTGGCATCCAGGTGGTCGGCCCCGTAGAACTGGACGAAGGTGTCGCGCTCGGTGTCGTAGCCCTCCCGGCAGACCTCGTCGTGGAGCTCGCGGCGGACTCCCCGCCAGCGGTCGACCGGGCCCTGGTGGCCGCTCAGCTCGACCGCCTTGATGGCCCGGTCCAGCGCCACCCAGGCCATCACCTTGGAGTGGGTGAAGTGCCGGCGGGGCCCGCGGATCTCCCAGATGCCCTCGTCCGGGTCGCGCCACTTCGACTCCAGGAACTCGAGCAGGGCCTGCTGGAGGTCCCAGGCCGGCTGGTCGCTCTGCAGGCCGATGTTGCGGCCCAGGTGCAGGGTGTCCATGACCTCGCCGTAGACGTCGAGCTGGAACTGGTGCACGGCCGCGTTGCCGACCCGCACCGGCCGTGACCCCTCGTAGCCGCTCAGCCAGTCCAGTTCCTCCTCGGTGATGCGCCGCTCGCCGCCGACCCCGTAGAGGATCTGCATCTGCCGGGGCTGGCCGGCCACGGCCCGCAGCAGCCACTCGCGCCACGCCGCGGCCTCGTCGGCCAGCCCGGCCAGCATCAGCGCCGAGAGGGTGAAGGTGGCGTCGCGCAGCCAGCAGTAGCGGTAGTCCCAGTTCCGGACCCCGCCCAGCTGCTCGGGCAGGGAGGTGGTCGGGGCGGCCACGATCCCGCCGGTGGGGGCGTAGGTCAGCGCCTTGAGCGTGAGCAGCGACCGGATCACCGCGTCCTGCCAGCCGCCGTCGTAGTCGATGCGGCTGGCCCACTCGCCCCACCAGGCCTCGCTGTCGCCGAGCGCCTGGATGGGGTCGATCCGCCGCGGCGCCGGGCGGTGCGAGGCATGCCAGGTGAGCATGAACGGGACCCGCTCGCCCTCGGCCACGGTGAAGTCGGCCAGGCTTGTCCAGTTCTCGCCGTGCACCGGCACCGGGGTGTTCAGCCAGACCGAGTCGGGCCCGGCGACCGCGTGCAGCGCCCCCTCGGTGTGCCGGACCCAGGGCACGATCGAGCCGTAGTCGAAGCGGATGGTCAGCTCCATGTGCATCGGCACCCGGCCGCTGACCCCCTCGACAATCCTGGCCACGTCCGGGTCCCACTGGCGGGGGGGCATGCAGTCGACCACCCGGACGACCCCGTCGTCGGTCCGGTACTCGGTCTCCAGCACCAGGGTGTCGCCCTGGTAGCGGCGCCGGACCTCGCGGACCGGCCCGGCCGGGGCGAGCAGCCAGCGGCCGTTGGACCGGTCGCCCAGCAGGGCCGCGAAGCAGGCCGGCGAGTCGAAGCGGGGCAGGCACAGCCAGTCGATCGACCCCTGCCGGCTCACCAGCGCGGCGGTGTGGGTGTCGCCGATAAGGGCGTAGTCCTCGATGGGTACGGCCATAGGTCGAAGCTACCTGAGCGCCGCGAAGATTGCGGCCTCAAGGGTGCCTGGTCCAGGCACCCTTGAGGCACATGAGGGCGGGGTCTGGGCCCTCCCGGGGAGGCGTTGCCAGCCGGGACCCTTCCAAACACCGTCCGGTGGCGCGGACCGGTCCCGGGTCCTGGTCGCGCTAGAGGTCGACGAGCTGGCCGCGCATGCGCTCGATCGCCCGGCGGAGCAGCCGCGAGACGTGCATCTGGGAGATGCCCATGCGGGCGGCGATCTCGTCCTGGGTCAGCTCCTCGACATAGCGCAAGAGCACGATCTGGCGCTCCCGCTCCGGCAGCCGCCCGATCAGCTGGGGCAGGACCAGCAGGTCCTCGTGCTCCTCGCGGTGGCGCCGGTCGACCACGAAGTCGCCGAGGACGGCCTCGCCGTCCTCGCCGGCCGGCTGGTCAAGGGACGGCGCCGAGCGGGTCTGGGCGACCTCGATCGCCTCGAGGACCTCCTCCATGCTGGTCCCGAGGTACTCGGCCAGCTCGGGGACGGTGGGGGAGTGGCCGAGCTGCTGGGGCAGCTCGTCGATCGCCCGGCACAGCCGCAGGGCCAGGTCCTTGGTGCCGCGAGGCACCCGCAGGCGCCAGCTGGCGTCGCGCAGGTGGCGCTTGAGCTCGCCGACCACGGTGGCCACGGCATAGGGGATGAAGGGGTTGGCGCGCTCCGGCTGGTAGCGGTCGACCGCCTTGACCAGCCCGAGCCGGGCCACCTGGCGCAGGTCCTCCAGGGAGACGGCCCGGTTGCTCCGGTAGCGCTCGGCCAGCCGGTCGGCCAGGCCGAGATAGGCCAGGATGATGCGCTCGCGCAGGACCGGGTCACGGCTCTGGGCGTAGTCGCGGAACCATTGCTCGACACGCTGGACGGCGACCTCGTCCTCCGGACGGACCTCGAGCGGTTCAGGGAACGCTCGGGGAGCCGGGGGATCGACCGGGTCGACGCCGAAGTCGACTACCACGGACGACATAGCGACCTCCAAGAGGTGCGGTCGGCCCGCGGGGACAGGGCGGGACCTGTCGGTGCTCGTGCGAAGCTAGCATGTCCCTGCCCACACGGAGATAAACCCGGTCTCCGGGTTGGTTCGTACATTTCGGCCGGATCAGCTGGCCGACCACCAGGCCCAGCGGCGTGGGGTCACGGCCACCACCGGGCCCGGTGGACGGTCGCTCCGGTAGGGGGGATACCGGCTGGCCAGGGCGTCGAGTGCGGCCTCGGCGGCCGCACCCTGGAGGGTGGCGGCCGTTCCCTGGAGCTCGACCCACCACAGCGCCGTCCAGTCCTCCTCGTAGTGGTC
>DATENJ010000769.1:0-2143 GCA_035275125.1 Actinomycetes bacterium
GCCCCGGGGATCGAGGGCGGGCCGGGCTTCCCTCAGCAGGAGGCGCGCGCGGTGTCGGCCACGTGCGGCGGGATCCGCTTCACCTCCGTCTACGTGCCGAACGGCCGCGAGCCGAACTCCGAGCACTACCGCTACAAGCTCGAGTGGCTCGCGGCACTGCGCGCGGTCGTGGCCCAGGGACCGGACGACGCGATCGTGTGCGGCGACATGAACATCGCGCCGGCAGACGACGACGTGTTCGACCCGGACGCCTACATCGGCCAGACCCACGTCACGGAGCCCGAGCGGGCCGCCCTCGCCGAGCTCACCGACCTCGGCCTCCGGGACGTCGTGCGCGAGCGGTGGCCCGGCGAGCGCGTGTTCACCTACTGGGACTACCGCGCGGGCATGTTCCACCAGGACCTCGGGATGCGGATCGACCTGGTGCTGGCCTCGGCCCCGGTGGCCGGCCGGGTGCGGGCGGCCTGGGTGGACCGGCAGGCCCGCAAGGGCAGCGGGCCGAGCGACCACGCCCCCGTGATCGTCGACCTGGACGAGGCGCCGGACGGCGACATCGGGCCGGTCGTCCCGCCACCGTCGGCGCCGGCCGCCAAGCGGGGCGCGGCCCGGCTCCCCCAGTCACGGACGCGGCCGTAGCCTCCCGGCGCCGCTACCAGCCCTGGCCGGGGTCGAAGGCGCCGGCCGACTCGGGGGCGTCGTCGCGCCGGACGGTGGCCTCGATCAGGCCGTAGGGCCGGTCGTCGGCGTGGAACACCTCGTTGTCGTTCTCCAGGCCGAAGCGGGCCAGGTCGTAGACGAAGTGGTGCTTGTTGGGGGCCGAGAAGCGGACCTCGGCGATCTCCGGCTGGCCGGCCAGCGCCGCCAGCCCCATCTCGTACAGGGTGTGCTGGAGGGCCAGGCTGTGGTGCCCGGCGAAGGTGTCCTGGAGGGCCGCCAGGACGTCCTCGTAGGACTTGCCCCAGTCGACCTCGGCGCTGGTATGGAGCCACTGGGCGAGCAGCGAGGTGGCCATGACCCGGTCGTTGGTCGGCTGCAGGGTCGTGTACTGGTCCTGGATATAGCCCCAGAACTCCGAATCGGTGGTCTTGAGCAGGACCAGGTCCTTGACCCCTGAGACCACCTTGGTGGCCGACCCGTCGTAGGTCACGGTGGCGGTGCGCACATAGCGCCCGTCGCGGACGAAGGCGTGCGGGTCCCCCAGCCGCGCCCACGGGTACATCTCCAGCTTCACCCGGGACCAGGTGATCGGCTCGGCGCTGTCGACGAAGTGGCGGGCCAGCCGGATCCCGAACGACTCCGGCTGAGCGACCACGTCGTCCTCGCTGGCGAAGGCGTAGACGGTGTTCTTCTGGGTGTCGGTGGGCAGCGTCGGGCTGTTGTCGCCGGTCAGGTGGGCCGGCTCCTGGCCGCCGGAGAGGGCGACGCTGACGTTGTAGTCGACCAGCTCGTGGGGGTCGCGGTCGCGGAACACCCGGACGACCCGGTTCTCCGCCTTGCCGTACTGGTTGTGGCCGAGCACGAAGGACATCTGCGCACCTCCTGGCTAGGAGCCTCTGTACGTGGAGAACGCGAACGGGCTGAGCAGCAGCGGGACGTGGTAGTGGCGATCGGTGTCGGTGACCTCGAAGACGACCGGGACCTCGGGGTAGAAGCCGGTCTGGCCGGTGGCGGCGAAGTACTCGCCGGTGGCGAAGACCAGCCGGTGCACGCCGACGCCCAGGCCGTCAGGGGCCAGGTCGCGGGCTCGGCCGTCGTCGTCGGTGACCGCTTCGCCGAGCTGCTCCCAGTGGCCGTCGTCGCGGCGGGCCAGGGCGACGCGGACGCCGGGGGCTGGCCGGCCGGAGGCGGCGTCGAGGACGTGGGTGGACAGGGTGCTCATGGTTGCAGCAGCCTCCGCAGTCGTAGCCGGTTGATCGCCACCAGCTCCTCGGCGACCACCCGCCATTCGGTGTCGGGGTCGTTGCCGAGCCGTTCGCGCAGCGCCGCCAGCAGCTCCTCGGCCGACCGTCCACTGGCCGAGATCAGGAACACGTGGCCGAAGCGGTCCTCGTAGGCGCGGTTGCCCTCATCGAGCGCCGCCTGGAGCTCGGCGCCGGCGTTCCCGGCGCCGGCCTGCTCCTGCCGCGACCAGGCGGCCTCGGTC
>DATENJ010000770.1:0-6984 GCA_035275125.1 Actinomycetes bacterium
CTCCTGGGACCCGCGGGCGTGCGTCACGGTGGTCCTGGCCGCCGGCGGCTACCCCGGCTCCTACCGCACCGGCCTCGAGGTTGACGGGCTCCAGGCGGCCGCGGCCCGGCCCGGCGTCCACCTGTTCCACGCCGGCACGGCGCTCGACCAGGACGGCCGGGTCCGCACCGCCGGCGGGCGCGTGCTCGGGGTCACCGCCCTCGGCGACGACCTGGCCGACGCAAGGGCCAGGGCCTACCAGGCCGCCGAGCTGGTCCAGTTCGGCGGTGTCCACTACCGGCGGGACATCGCCGTCTCGCCGGCGTGACCCCGATCCTGCCCTACTGCCGGGTCCCGATCGTGGTCCACGACCACAACGCGGCCGCCCCCGAGGTGGCCCGGCGGGTCGCCGAGATGATCGCCGCCAAGCGTCCCGGCGCCGTCGCCGAGCACGTCGGCAGCTCGGCCGTGCCCGGCCTGGCCGGCAAGGGCACCGTCGACCTGCTCCTGCCGACCCCGTCCGAGGAGATCCCGGCCGTCACCGACGACCTGCTCGCCCTCGGCTTCCAGCGACAGGCGGTCTCCACGGCGTTCCCGCCGACCCGGCCCATGCTCCAGGGCATCATCCGCCACGGGGACACCTCGTTCCGGGTCCACATCCACGTCGTCCCGGCGGGCAGCTCGGAGGTGGCGGCGCTGCGCGGCTTCCGCGACGCCCTGCTGGCCGACCCGGGCCTGCGGGTCGAGTACGAGGACCTCAAGCGGTCGATCGTCGACGGGGGGACGGTCGACTCGGTGGCCTTCTCCAAGGCCAAGCACGCCTGGATTGTGGCCGTGCTCGAGCGACTCGGCCTGGCCGACGCCGCCGAGGAGGCCAAACGGGGAGGCCTTCCCTAGTTCCGTCTAGAATGCCCCCCCAGGACCGGATCAAGGAGCGTTCATGCCGCCAAGGGTTGGGATCGTGCTCGGCTCGACCTCCGACGAGGAGAAGGCCAAGACCGCGGCGGTCATGCTGGAGAAATTCGGCGTCGAGTACGAGCTCGAGGTGCTCAGCGCCCACCGTGACCCGCGCCGGGTCGCCGAGTACGGGTCCAGCGCCGTCGACCGCGGGCTCCAGGTGATCATCGCCGCCGCCGGCAAGGCGGCCGCCCTGCCCGGGGTGCTGGCCGCCCATACCACCTTGCCGGTGATCGGGCTGCCGATCTTCACCCCCCAGCTGGCCGGGCAGGACTCGCTGTTCTCGATCGTGCAGATGCCCTCGGGAGTGCCGGTGGCCGCCGTCGGGCTGGACGCCGCCGCCAACGCCGGCATCCTGGCCGTGCAGATCCTGGCCGTCGGCGACGCCCGGCTCCGCCTCCAGCTGCAGGAGTTCAAGGACCAGCTGGCCGAGGGGCTCCGGCTGTAACGCCATGATCTCCCGGTACACGCTCCCCGAGATGGGCGCCATCTGGAGCGAGGCGACCCGCTTCCGGCTGTTCGTCGAGGTCGAGCTGGCCGTGGTCAGGGCCCGGGCCCGCCGGGGGCTGGTGCCGCCGGCCGACCTGGCCGCCATCGAGGAGGCCCCCTCCCCGTCGCCCGAGCGGGTCCACCAGCTCGACGCCGAGCTGCACCACGACGTGATCGCCTTCCTGACCGCCTACGGGGAGGGGGTTGGCGAGGCGGCCAGGCACGTCCACTACGGCATGACCTCCTCCGACCTGCTCGACACCGCCCTGGCCCTCCAGCTCACCCGGGCCTGCGACCTGCTCGCCCGGCGGCTGGACCGGCTGGTCGGGGCGGTCAGGGACCGCGCCCTCGAGCACCGCGACACCCTCTGCCTCGGCCGCACCCACGGGGTGGCGGCCGAGCCGACCACCTTCGGCCTCAAGCTGGCCGGCCACGCGTTCGCCTTCGACCGCGACCGGCGCCGGCTGGCCGCCGCCAGGGACGCGGTCGCCGTCGGCACCATCTCGGGCGCGGTCGGGACCTACGCCAACCTGCCCGCCGAGATCGAGGCCGAGGTCCTTGAGGAGCTGGGGCTCGTCCCCGAGCCAGCCCCGACCCAGGTGGTGGCCCGCGACCGCCACGCCGAGCTGCTGGCGGCCATGGCCGTGGCCGGCGCGAACATCGAGCGCCTGGCCACCGAGGTCCGCCACCTCCAGCGCACCGAGGTCCGGGAGGCCGAGGAGCCGTTCGCCGAGGGCCAGAAGGGCTCGTCGGCGATGCCCCACAAGCGCAACCCGATCGTGGCCGAGCGTCTCTGCGGCATGGCCCGCCTGCTGCGCGGCTACGAGGTCGCGGGGCTTGAGGACGTCGCCCTCTGGCACGAGCGCGACATCTCCCACTCGGCCGTCGAGCGGGTCGTCCTGCCCGACGCCTGCTGCGTGCTCGACTACGCCCTGGAGCGGGCCCATTGGCTGGTCGCCGGCCTGCGCGTCTTCCCCGAGCGGATGCGGGCCAACTTAGCTTCGTCGGGCGGGCTCGCCGGGTCCTCGGCCGCTCTGCTGGCCCTGGTCGACGCCGGCTGGAGCAGAGAGGACGCATACACCTGCGTGCAGCGGGCGGCCATGGCCGCCTGGGAGGGCAAGGGCGGCTTCCGCGACCTGCTCCTGGCCGAGCCGGGCGTGGCCGACGCGCTGAGCGAGCGCGACCTGGACGCCGCCATCGACCCGGCCCGGTTCGTCGACGGGGCCGGTCCCGTGTTCGAGCGACTGGAGGCGTTGCGGTGAGCGAGCTCACGGCTCCCGAGGGGCTGGCGCATCTCGGCTCCGGGAAGGTCCGCGACCTGTACGAGGTCGACGACGACCACCTGCTGCTGGTGGCCAGCGACCGCATCTCGGCCTTCGACGTCGTCCTCGACGACCCGGTGCCGGGCAAGGGCGAGGTGCTGACCGCCCTGACCGTGTTCTGGCTCGACCTGCTCGCCGACCTGGTCCCCAACCACCTGGCCGGCTGGCGGGCATCCGAGCTGCCGCCGGCCGCCAGCCACCTGGCCGGCCGGGCCATGCTGGTCCGGCGCCTTGACATGGTGCCGTTCGAGTGCGTGGCCCGCGGCCACCTGGTCGGGTCGGGCTGGAAGGACTACCAGGCCACCGGGGCCGTCTGCGGCATCCCCCTGCCGCCTGGGCTGCGCCAGGCCGACCGGCTGCCCGAGCCGATCTACACCCCGGCGACCAAGGCCGAGACCGGCCACGACCAGAACGTCTCCGAGGCCCAGGTGGCCGAGGCGCTCGGTGCCGACCTGTCCGGCCGCCTCCGCGACCTGACCCTCGAGGTCTACCGCCGGGGGGCCGAGCACGCGGCCCGGCGGGGCATCCTGCTGGCCGACACCAAGCTCGAGTTCGGGCTCGACGGCGGCCAGGTCGTGCTGGCCGACGAGGTCCTCACCCCGGACTCGTCCCGGTTCTGGCCGGCCGGCGGCTGGTCGCCCGGCCACTCCCCGCCGTCGTTCGACAAGCAGTACGTCCGCGACTGGCTCCAGGACCACTCCTGGGACCAGCGCCCACCGGCCCCGGCCCTCCCGCCCGACGTGGTCGCCGGCACCGCCGCCCGCTACCGCGAGGCCTACGAGCGCCTGGCCGGTCGCCCCCTCGACAGCTGGCTGGCCGAGGCCAGGAGCTAGCGCTGCTCTAGGGGACCAGCCGGTAGAACCGCCAGTCGCCGGCCTCGACACCGAGCACCTCGGTGCGGCGGAAGCCCGCCGCCTCCGCGTAGCGGGCGAGCGTGGCCGGGCGCATGACCGCGCCGGTCGCGGCCGTCCCCGGGTCGCCCATGGCGCCAGGCAGGCAGGAGACGACGCTCCAGCCGTAGGCTCGCCGGTCCCATTCGGGCGCCGGCGCGCTGAACTCGTCCTCCACCCGCTCGTCAGCGACCACCACCGACCCGCCCTCGGCGAGCATGGCCCGGGCGGCGGCAAGGGCCTCCACCGGCCGGGACATGTCGTGCAGGGCCTCGAAGATCGTCACCAGGTCGTAGCGGCCGGGCAGGTCCGGGTCGGCGGCGTCCACGACCGCGAACCGCACCCTGGCCGCGACCTCGGTGCCCTTGGCGTTCTCGATCGCGGCGGCGACCACGTCGGGGTCGAGATCGAAGCCGTCCACCGTGATCGCCGGGTACGCCCTGGCCATGGCGATGCTCGACCAGCCGGTCCCGCAGGCCACGTCGGCCACCCGGGCCGGCGGTCCCGCGCGCAGGCGCCGGTCGACCTCCGGGATCGCCGGTAGCCAGTGGCTGCCGAGCAGGTTGACGAACAGTGCCCGGTTGGGCTGGGCCCGGCCATCCGGCGCCCACGGCAGCGGTGGCGGGGCGCCGCCGTGCCGGAACGCCTCGACCAGGTCGGGCAGCGGCCGCGCGGCCCGGACCGCCTCGACCCCCCGGTAGGCCTCGTAGCGCACGTCGTCCGGGTCGGCCAGGACCGGGAGGTGCTCCGGCGGCATCCGGTAGCGGCGCTCGAGCGGCCCGGCCGCCGGGTCGTCGACCGCCAGCAGCCCACTGGCCGCGTGGTGCTCCAGCCACTCCCGGACGTAGCGCTCGACGGTGCCGGTCCGGCCGGCCAACTCCGCCGAGGTCGCCGGCCCGCCCTCGGCCAGCGCCCGGTACAGGCCGAGCCGTTGGCCCAGGTAGACGGTGTAGAGCTCGAGGGCGGCGAGGGAAGCCTGGCGCAGGCGCGAGGTCAGCGCCTCCGCCGGGTCGGGCGCCCGGACAGGGGGAGGGTCAGCGGTCGTCGGAGGCATCCTCCTCCTGGACGCTGGCCACGAAGCGCTCGCGCAGCAGGCGCTTGGAGAACTTCCCGGTGGCGGTCATGGGGATCTCGTCGACGAACTCGACCCGCTCGGGCAGCCACCACTTGGGGAACTTGCCGGCCACCGAGGCGACCACCTCGGCCTCGCCGACCTCCGAGCCGGGCTTGCGGACGACCACGGCCAAGGGGCGCTCGCCCCAGCGCTCGTCGGGGACGGCGATGACCGCCGCCTGGGCGACCTCGGGGTGGCCCATCAGGGCGTTCTCCAGCTCGACGCTGGAGATCCACTCGCCGCCCGACTTGACCAGGTCCTTGGTCCGGTCGACCAGGTGCAGGTAGCCGGCCTGGTCGAGGGTGGCGACGTCGCCGGTGTGGTACCAGCCGTCGACGAAGGTCTGGGCCGAGCGCGGGTCGTCGAGGTACTCGGAGGCGATCGAGGGGCCACGCAGCCGCAGCTCGCCCATGGACTTGCCGTCGGCCGGGACCTCGTCGCCATCGGCGTCCACCACCCGCTGCTCCAGCCCCGGGACCAGCAGGCCCTGCTTGGCCTTGTAGCCGTAGCGGGCCTCGACCGGCAGGTCGTCCATGCCCGACTTGAGCCGCGAGAAGTGGGTGACCGGGGTCGCCTCGGTCATCCCGTAGGCGTGGATGAACTCGACCCCGTGACGTTCCTCGTAGGCCCGGATCATCGACACCGGGGCCGCCGAGCCGCCGCAGATGATCCGCCGCAGCGGGCCGAGGTCGCCGCCGTCGGACTCCAGCAGCTGGAGGATGCCGAGCCAGACCGTCGGCACCCCGGCCGACACGGTCACGCCCTCGGTCCGGATCAGCCGCAGGTAGTCGGCCGGGCCCGGGGCCGGGCCGCCGTACACCTGGCCGGCCCCGTACCAGGTGGCCGCGAACGGCATCCCCCAGGCGTTGACGTGGAACATGGGCACGATCGGCAGGAGCACGTCCCGCTCGGAGATGGCGGCCGTGTCGACCAGCCCCACCATCAGCGAGTGCAGGTACAGCGCCCGGTGGGAGTAGGCAACGCCCTTGGGGTTGCCGGTGGTGGCCGAGGTGTAGCAGATGCCGGCCGTCTGCTGCTCGTCCAGCTCCGGCCAGTCGGTCATCGGCGCCGACCGCTCGACCAGGTCCTCGTAGCCGTGCTCGGCGCCGAAGCCGAGTACCGGCCGCTCCCCGTCCTCGGCGTCCAGGACCAGCAGGTGCTGGACGGTGTCGAGGTCGCCCAGCACCGGCCCGATCGCCGGGGCCAGCTCAGCGTCGCAGATCAGCACCTTGTCGCGGGCGTGGTTGACGATGTAGGCGAGCTGGTCGCCGCCGAGGCGGATGTTCAGGGTGTGGTAGCTCGCCCCCATCAGGGCGGCCGCGAAGTACGCCTCCAGGTGGCGGTCGTGGTTCCAGCAGAACGTCGCCACCCGGTCGCCGGGCCCGACCCCCAGGTCGCGCAGCCCGCCGGCCAGCCTGGCCACCCGCTCGGCCCACTCCCCGTAGGTGGTCCGCCGCACACCCTCCGGCAGCCTGGTCACCAGCGGCTTGTCCGGAAACAGGGTCAGCGCCCGCTGGTAGATGGTCCGGACGGTGAGCGGGTAGTCCATCATCGCGTGGACCTCCTCACTGGCGGCTGCCTAGATGCTACCGTCCCGGCCCGGGAGGGATTGCCGTGGAGCTGTACCTCATCAGGCACGGAGAGACCGAGTGGTCGCGGGCGCGGCGCCACACCGGCCGCACCGACCTGCCTCTCAGCCCGGTCGGCGAGGCCGAGGCCAGGGCGCTGGGCCAGCACCTGCGGGGCCTCCAGGTCGACCGGGTCCTTTCCAGCCCCCTGACCCGGGCCACCACCACCGCCGCCCTGGCCGGGTTCGGCGACCGGGTCGAGCTCAGCGACGCCCTGCTCGAGTTCGACTACGGCGAGTACGAGGGCCGCACCACCGCCGAGATCCGCGCCTCCCGTCCCGGCTGGGACCTGTTCCGCGACGGCTGCCCGGGCGGCGAGACGGTCGAGGGCGCCGCCGTCCGCGCCCGGACGCTGCTGGATGACCTGGCCGCCGCCGACGGCCGGGTACTGCTGTTCTCCCACGGCCACCAGCTCCGCATCCTCGCCACCGTGTTCCTCGACCAGCCCCCCGACAGCGCCCGCCACCTGTTCCTGGGCACGGCCAGCCTCTCGGTCCTCGGCGTCGAGCACGAGTGGCCGGCCATCCTCCTCTGGAACGAGCAGGAGGGCTCCGGCGCCCACACCGCCGAGACCGGCACCCCGGGCTGGCGCGGCGTCCCCGCAT
>DATENJ010000771.1:0-6648 GCA_035275125.1 Actinomycetes bacterium
GGCATCTCTACGTGATCGCGCTCGACCCCGCCATGGGCTGGGAGCGCGACACCTTCATCGAGACCCTCTCGGACCGCGGCATCGACTGCTCGGTCCACTTCATCCCGCTCCACCACCAGCCGTACTTCAGCGGCCTGCTCGGGGAGGCGGCCAACCGGTTCCCCGGCGCCGACCAGGCCTTCGACGGCATCGTCTCCCTGCCCCTGCACCCGAGGCTCGCCGACCGCGACATCGACCGCATCTGCGCCGAGATCGCCAGCCTGGCGCCGGCGGCGCGCCCGCATGCCCGCACCATCTGACCGGAGGACCACGCCGTGCCCAACGCCAGCAGAACGCCAGGACCATCGCGCCGGTCCGCTGGTCTGCGCTGCCTGATCGTCGGCGCCGGCGAGGCGGGGCGGGCGATCGCCCGCGACCTCCGGCGAGCGCCCGAGTTCGGCCTCAACCCCATCGGGTTCCTCGACGACGACCCGTCGGCCGTCCGGCGCGCCGTCACCGGCGTCCCCATGCTGGGTGGGACCGGGAGCCTGGCCGAGATCGCCGAGCAGGCGTCCATCGACGTGGTCATCATCGCCATCCCGTCGCTGTCGGCGGCCGAGATCCGCAAGCTCGCCGTCGCCGCCGCGACCGCCGGCGCCAGCGTCCGCTACCTGCCGACCTTCATCGCCGCCCTCGAGCGCGACGTCCGCGTCAGTGACCTGCGCCGCCTGCGCGTCGACCGCCTGCTCGGCCGGCAGGAGGTGCGCGTGGTCAGGACCGCGTCGCGGGCCGTCGTGGCCGGCCGTCGCGTGCTCGTCACCGGCGCCGGCGGCTCCATCGGCAGCGAGCTGTGCCGCCAGATCGCGGCCTTCGGGCCGGAGGCGCTGTACCTGCTCGACCATGACGAGTCGAACCTCCACCGGCTCCAGCTCCAGCTGGACGGCCGGGCCCTGCTGGACTCCGACGAGCTGATCATCGCCGACATCCGCGACCGTAACCGGATCCGGCAGCTCTTCGCCGACCTCAAGCCCGACGTCGTCTTCCACGCGGCCGCCCACAAGCACCTGCCGCTGCTCGAGCGGCACCCCTGCGAGGGCGTCAAGTCCAACGTGCTCGGCACCCTGAATCTGGTCGAGGCGGCGGAGGAGACGGGGGTCGACCGCTTCATCCTGATCTCCACCGACAAGGCCGCCGACCCGTCCTCGGTGCTGGGCGCGACCAAGCGGCTGGCCGAGATGATCCTCCAGGCCCGCCCGGCCGGGCCGACCAGGTTCGCGTCGGTCCGCTTCGGCAACGTGCTCGGCAGCCGCGGGTCGTTCCTCTCGGTGCTGTCGGAGCAGATCGAGAACGGCGAGCCGGTCACCGTCACCCACCCGGACGTCACCCGGTTCTTCATGACCGTGGAAGAGGCGGTCGGCCTGGTGATCGAGGCGGCCAGCATGGCCAGCAACGGCGAGGTGTTCGTCCTCGACATGGGCGAGCCGGTGCGCATCGTCGACCTGGTCCACAACTACGCCGCCCAGGTCCACCTGGGCGCGGACGACCTGACCATCAGCTACACGGGCCTGCGGCCGGGGGAGAAGCTCAGCGAGTCACTGTTCAGCGAGCACGAGGAGCGGACACCGACCGGGCATCCCAAGATCTGGTCGACCGCCCCGCTGGTGGACCCCGGACCCGACCTGTCCTGGCAGCTGGAGAAGCTGTTCGAGGAAGCCGCGGCCAATCGGGTCCAGGGCGTCCGGGAACGGCTCTCGGACCTGCTCCCCGGCTATACCCCGACGCCTGCCACGGCGAGCATGGCCGCCCAGGTCGTGCCGTACCCAGACGGGTTCTGAGCCACCATGGGACGCCGATCTCACGCCCAGCGCCTCGACGCCTCGACCTGGCCGGCACCGCCCCCGGCGGTGGTGCCCGCCGACCGGCTGCCTGCCCAGCCGGTCCTGCCCCGCGTCAAGGTGCTGCACGTCATCACCCGGTTCTGGGCCGGGGCGGGCGGCAACACCCTGCTCAGCGCCGTCGGGATGGACCCCGACCGCTACGAGACCTGGATCGCCGGCTGCCCGGGCGGCCCGCTGTGGGAGCGGGCCGACCGCGCCGGCGTCGGCACCGTGCAGCTCCGCCGGTTCCGTGAGGTCCTCTCCCCGGTCGACGACATCTACGTCCTGGTCCAGCTGATCCGGCTCATCCGGCGGGAGCGGTTCGCCATCGTCCACACCCATTCGGCCAAGGGCGGCTTCCTCGGTCGCCTGGCCGCATGGCTGTGCCGCACGCCGGTGATCGTGCACACCTTCCACGGCTTCAGCGTCCACGACTTCATGAGCCGCCGGAAGCGCCGAAGCTACCTGCTGCTCGAGCGCGCGGTCAGGCGGCCGACCCACGCCTTCTTCGCGGTCTCCCCGCGCGTCGCCCGCGAGGCGGTCGAGCTGCGCCTGGCCCCGCCAGGGACCGTCTCGGTGGTCCCGTCCGCGGTCGAGCTCGACGACAGCCTCCTCCAGGGCCCCGGGAGCAGCCTGCGCGAGCTCCTCGGCGTGCCCAACGGGGCGCCCCTGGTCGGGACCGTCGGCCGCATCGACCAGCAGAAGGCGCCGCTCGACTTCGTCCGGATGGCGGCCCTGGTCGCCCGCACCCACCCGGCGACCCGGTTCGTGATGGTCGGCGAGGGCCCGTTGGAGGAGCAGGTGCGGCAGGAGGCCGACCGGCTCGGGGTGGCCGTGCAGCTCACCGGGTTCCGTAGCGACGCTCCGCGGCTGGCCGCCGAGCTCGACGTCTTTGTCATCTCCTCCCTCTACGAGGGTCTGGGCCGGGCCCTCACCGAGGCGCTCGGCACCGGACGCCCGGTGGTGGCCACCGCCGTGAACGGCGTTCCCGACCTGGTCACGCCCGGCGCCACCGGGCTACTGGCGCCGCCGGCGGCGCCGGATGCGCTGGCCGAGTGCGTGCGCTGGATGCTGGACCACCCGGCTGAGGCCAGGCGCCTCGGCGAGCAGGGCCGGGCAAGGGTCCTCGCCACCTTCGAACCCGCGGTCATGTGCCGCCTGCTCGACCGGGGCTATGCGCGGCTGCTGGGGCTCCCCGAGCCGGACGACCAACTCACCGCCCCGCCGCTCGACGGCACCAACGGGCACCGACGTGACGCCGAGGAGCAGGTGGTGCTTGACCTTGCTGACTGACTTCCCGAGAAGTGGGCTGCACTCGTTGCGGGGGCGCCGGCCGGGTATCGGCCCGGGCTGGCCACGCCGTACACTTGACCTGACAATCTCGTTTGGGGCTCTGCTGGCGCTGGTCCCGGTGTTCGTGGTCGTGGCCGTCATCGTCCGCTGCACCAGCGCCGGCACTATCTTCTTCCGGCAGGTGCGGGTCGGGCAGGGGGGCGTTCCGTTCGTGATCTACAAGTTCCGGACCATGCGCCCGGGCTCCGGCGGACCGGAGGTGACCCCGGCCGACGACCAGCGGGTCACGTCGATCGGGCGCCTGCTCCGGACCACCGGCATCGACGAGCTGCCCCAGCTGCTCAACGTCCTGCGGGGCGACATGACCCTGGTCGGGCCGAGGCCCGAGACGCCGGCGCTGGCCCGCCGCTACCCCGATGAATGCGCGGCCGTCTTCGACCACCGCCCGGCGCTGACCGGGCCGTCGCAGGTCCGCCTGCGGGACAAGGACGTCCTGCCCGTCGGCGACGCCATGGACCTGGAGGCCTACTACCTCCGCGACTTCGTCCCGGTCCGGGCCGCGCTCGACCTCGAGTACCTCGCCGACCCGTCGCTGCGGCGGACCTTCGGCTTCCTGTTCGAGACGGCCGGCTACCTGCTCCAGCCGGTGCGCAGGGCCCTTCGCTCCGGCTGGGCCCGTCTGGCCCGCTGGCGGGACGAGCCAGGGGCAGCCGAGGCGATGGTGATCGACCTGACCGACCGGGCGGCCCCGAGCCTTGTGATCGACCTGGTGGTCGACCACCGCGACGAGACCAGGGACGCGAGCCGCTAGTGGTGCGTCCGCTCCGAACCACCGACAGCCCTCCGCCGCCGTCGAGCCGGCGGCCCGAGGGCAACCTCTCCCGCCTGGCCGGCAGCGCCGGCGCGCTGTTCGCCGGCGGCTGGATGGCCTACGCGCTGTCCACCCTGTTCCAGATCGTCGTCGCCCGGAGTATCGGCGCCCACGAGTTCGGCGCCTACATTGTCGGCGTCGGCATCGCCTGGGTCCTGGCCCAGATCGCGCCGTTCGGCATGACCTGGGCCGTGGTCCGCTACGTGGCCCTCTACCGCAGCCAGGGTGACCTCGAGCGCCTGCGGGGCACCGTCTGGCTGGCCACGCGGGTCACCGCGACCGGGGGAGCGATCCTCGGCGCGGCCATGTTCATCGCGGCCCCCGTGCTGGCCAGCCGCGTGCTCCACGACCCGGGGTTCACCCTGATGCTGCGGCTGCTGTCGCTCTCGGTGCCCCTGTCCGCCCTGACCGAGCTGCTGCTGGCAACGGTGCAGGCCCACACCAGGGTCCTGTCCACCGTCCTGGTTCGCTCGGTGGCGGTGCCCGCCCTGCGCCTGTTCGGCGCCATCGGCGCCCTGGCCATCTGGGGCGGGGGGGCGACCACCGTGGCCGCCGGCTACCTGACCGCGGAGCTGATCGCCCTGGTGCTGGCGATCGGTTCCGTTCTGCGGGTGCTGCCGCTCGGACCGACCCTGCACCCCGGCCGCCATGTCGCCCGCTACGCCCGCCCCCTGGCCGCCCAGCGGATCCTGGAATCCTCGACCGCCGACTTCGGCAACCTGGTGCTGTCGGCCAGCCGGTCGGTCAACCTGGCGGCGCTGTTCACCGCCGCCCTGCGGTTCACCGAGGTGGCCAACGCCCTCTTCAAGGCGATCGGCATCGCCATCGCCCCGATGGTGTCGGACATCCACGGCGCCAACCAGCGCGACCACCTGGCCCGCCTCTACAAGGCGGCCAGCCGCTGGATGTTCGCCATCGGCACGCCCGCGTTCCTGGTGCAGGTGCTGTTCGGTGAATGGCTCCTCAGCCTGTTCGGGGAGGAGTTCACCGCCGCCTACGCCGCGCTGGTCACCCTGGCCATCGGTCAGATGGTCAACTACTCGAGCGGGGTCACCGTCGACATCATCCGGATGATCGGCCGCTCGGGCCTCATGCTGGCCAACACGGTGTTCGACGTCACCTCCTATGTGCTGCTCAACCTCCTGCTGATCCCCAGGTACGGGCTGGAGGGCGCCGCCCTGGCGGCGGCGATCCAGCTGTCCAGCAGCAACGTCGTGCGCGCTGTCGAGGTCTGGGTGATCACCCGCATGCACCCCTACTCGCGCGCGTTCGCCAAGCCGGTGCTGGCCGGGGTCGGCGCGGCCGCGGCGGTGCTGGCGACCAGGCCCCTGATGGGCTCCTTCAGCGAGCTGGGCGGCCTGCTGGTGCTGGCCGTGACCTACTTCGGGGTGCTGGCGGCGCTGCGGTTCGACCCCGAGGACCGGGCGGTGGCCCAGCAGCTGCTCGGCCGCTTCCGGGCCAAGCGCTAAGCCGGGAGCTCCTCGAGCAGGCCGCACGCCTCGAGGGCGCTGGCGGCGGTGGCGACGTCCGCGAACGGCATCCCCGAGCGCTCCGCCACCTCGAGCAGCCCATGCTCGCCGTCCGACAGGTTCAGCACCCACAGCATGGCGAGCTCGGCCACGCGGGTGTCCTTGTGGCCCCCCGTCATCCGGTACAGGCCCCGCTTGCCGAGCTGCGGCTCGCAGTGCGGGTTGGTGTTGCGGTACCGCCGGTTGCCCTCGAGCACGGCCAGCACCTCGAGCAGGGTCACGAACGACCCGGCGAGGCTGGACGGGCTGACCAGCTCGAGGTCGTCCGCCGAGGTGTGGTACTCGGGGAACTCGCCGTGGGGCGTCCGCGAGAAGCTCCCGACGGGGAGGTTGAACCCGGGCGAGCAGTACTGGCGCTCGTCGTACCCGTAGGGCACGAAGTCGATCAGCCGGCCTCCGGTGTGCCCGAGCACGTGGGCGACGGCGCGGTCGATCTCGGCGTCGCCGCGCCGGCTGCGCTTGTAGGTGAACCCGCCGGCGTCGCCAAGGCAGGCCAGCACCAGGCCGTGGCGGATGGACGCGGTCCGGTGCTGGTTGCGGGCGAGCCAGGTGATGGCGCCGATCGTCCCCGGGGCGAACACGAACCGGTAGGTGTAGCGCCTCGGCACCGCCTGCAGCCGCCTGGCCAGGGCCACGGCCACGGCGATGCCGGAGAGGTTGTCGTTGGCCAGCGAGGGGTGGCAGGTGTGGCAGGAGATCAGCACCTCCTCGGCCGTCTGGCCGGGCAGGACCAGCTCGCCGTAGCTCAGGTGCCCTTCGGTCAGCGAGCTGTCGACACAGACCTCGTACTCGCCGTCGGCCAGGGCGAGGTAGTCGCGCTGGGAGAGGCAGAACCCCCAGGTCTCGCGGTAGTACGAGGTCCGGTAGGGGACCCAGTCCGGGTACTCCGGCAGTGTGTGCAGGTGCGGCCTGAGCTCCTCCAGCGTCATGCGGGTCCGGACCGGGGTGGAGTAGCTGACCAGGTGGAGGCTCGACCGGGCGAGGTCGATGACCCGGCGGCCGTCGGGGCCGGCCACCCAGGCGTCGGTCACGTTCCATTCCCGGGGGACGGTCCAGTCGAACACCGGCGTCCCGGTGGCGACCTCGTGCCGCTCCAGCG
>DATENJ010000772.1:0-5456 GCA_035275125.1 Actinomycetes bacterium
GCCAGGGCGGGGCCGTGGTCGCGGTCGCCCCGGCCTGGAGCGGGCTGCTACGCGAGCACCTGGACGGCGCGGCGTCGCTTGGGACCGCCCTTGACCAGGTGGCCACCATCGTCGGCGGCCAGCACTTCTCCTGGGTCGCCCGCACCGGGGTGGCCATCGCGGCCCCGTCGGTCGAGGTCACCGTGCTCGACGCCACCGACCCGCGGCTGCCCGAGTGGGTCATCGGCCACTTCAGCGGCGAGGCCTGGGTCGTCCTTGACGACGACGGCCAGGTGCTGTCGACGGCGGTGCTGAAGCGCTACGACGACCGGCTGCGGGAGATCTCCGTCGGCACCGCCGAGGCGGCGCGCGGCCGCGGCCTGGCCAAGGCGGTCACGGCCGCCGCCGCCAGGGCGGTCCTGTCCGAGGGCCGGGCCGTGCTCTACAACCACGACGCCACCAACCACAGCTCGGCCAAGGTCGCCGAGGCGGTCGGCCTGCACGAGTTCGGCCGCTGCCACGCCGTCGTCACCGAGCGCGACCCCGATCCCGGGATCGCCGACGACGCCAGAGATTCAACCTCGACCTGAAGGTAAGGACAGAGGGCCGTCCGCTCAGGGCTCGGGGGTCCAGTCCTCGAGGGCCGCCTCGGCGACCGGGGCGCCGCGGCTGTCGAAGTGGCCGGCGATCGGTGACGGGCCGGCTTCGGCGAGGTCGACCGCCTCGGCGACCGTCTTGGCCACCTGGAACAGGGCGCCGTCGCCGAGGGGGGCGAAGCCCTGGTCGACCATGTCCTGGACCATGACCAGGAACGGGTCCCAGTAGCCGGCCACGTTGACCAGCACGATCGGCCGGTGGTGGAGGCGCAGCTGGCGCAGGGTGAGCACCTCCAGCAGCTCCTCGAGGGTGCCGAACCCGCCCGGCAGGGCCACGAAGGCGTCGGCGCGGGCGTCCATCTCGGCCTTCCGTTCCCGCATGGTCGCGGTGACCAGCAGCTCGTCGGCCGGGTCGTAGGCCAGCTCGCGGTCGACAAGGCTCTGGGGGATGACCCCGATGACGGTCCCGCCGTGCTCGTGGACAGCGCGGGCGACCTCCCCCATCAGGCCGACGTTGCCGCCGCCGTAGACCAGCCGGTGGCCGCGCCCGGCCAGCTCGGCGCCGAGGTCGCGGGCGGCGGAACGGTAGGCCTCGGGCAGGCCCCCGGCCGAGGAGCAGAAGACGCAGACCGACAGGCTCACGAGACGTACTGCGAGAACCCGTCGTCGTCGAAGGGGCCGATCAGCGCCAGGGCCCGGGGCCCGGTGCCGAGGACCTCCTTGGCCACGGCTCGGACGTCGGCGTCGGTGACAGCGTCGACCCGGCGGATGACCTCGTCGACCGAGAGGATCTCGCCGAAGGTCAGCTCGGACTTGCCGAGGCGGGTCATGCGGCCGGAGGTGTCCTCCATGCCCAGCACCAGCGACCCCTCCAGATGCCCCTTGCCCCGCTCCAGCTCGGCCTCGGTGAGCCCGTCGGCCACCACCCGCTCCAGCTCGTCGCGGACGATGGTCAGCACGTCGTGGATACGCTTGGGGGCGGCCCCGGCGTACACCGAGAACGAGCCCGTCTCGGTGTACTGGGCGGCGTAGGAGTAGATCGAGTAGACCAGGCCCCGCTTCTCCCGCACCTCCTGGAACAGCCGCGAGCTGACCCCGCCGCCGAAGGCGACGTTGAGCACCCCGAGGGCGAAGCGGCGCGGGTCGGCGCGGGACAGCCCGCGGCTGCCCAGCACCACATGGGCCTGCTCGGTCGGCTTGCGCCGGACCGCGACCCCGCCGTGGACCCGCGGCTCGCGCCGGCCCTCGCGAGGGCCGATGGGCGCGCCCTCAGCGGTCTTGCCGAACGCCTCGGCGATCAGCTCGACCACCTGGTCGTGGTCGAGGCTGCCGGCCGCCGCCACCACCAGGTTGCCGGGCACGTAGTGGCGCCGCCAGTAGCGGGCGATCGCCTCGCGCTGCATGGCGGTGATCGAGTCGACCGTGCCCAGCACCGGCCGGCCCAGCGCGTGACCGCCGAACAGGGCCTCGGCGAACAGATCGTGCACGACGTCGTCGGGGGCGTCGTTGTGCATGCCGATCTCTTCAAGGATGACCGTCCGCTCGGCGTCGACGTCGGCCGAGGCCATCTTGGAGTTGCGCAGCATGTCGACCAGGACGTCGACCGCCAGAGGCAGGTCGCGGTCGAGCGTCCTGGCGTAGAAGCAGGTGTACTCCTTGGAGGTGAAGGCGTTGGTCTCGCCCCCGACCGCATCCATCGCCTCGGCGATGTCGCGGGCCGAGCGCCTGGGGGTGCCCTTGAACAGCAGGTGCTCCAGGTAGTGGGAGGCACCGGCCAGGCGTGGGGTCTCGTCACGCGACCCAACGCCGGCCCAGATGCCGAGGGTGACCGAGCGCACGGCGGGCATGCGCTCGGTCAGGACCCGGAGGCCGCTCGGAAGCTCGGTGCGCTCGAAGCCGGCCTCAGCCTCAGCCTCAGCCACCAGCTCAGCTCCCCTCGCCGTCGTCGTCGCCGCCGGCGGTGGCCGGAGCCGGGGCGTCGGTGGCCGTCGCCTCGTCCTCCTCGGCCAGCTTCAGGGAGATGCGGTTCTGGCGGTCGATCTCCATCACCTCGACGAGGATCTTGTCGCCGACGTTGACGACGTCCTCGACCGCGCGCACCCGCTGCCCCTTCTTGCCGAGGCGCGAGATGTGCAGCAGGCCGTCCTTGCCCGGGGTGAGCGAGATGAAGGCCCCGAAGGTGGTCGTCTTGACCACCGTGCCCAGGTAGCGCTCGCCGACCTGGGGCATGACCGGGTTCATCTGCTCGCGGATCATCTTGAGGGCGGTGTCGAGCTGCTCGCCGTCGGTGGCCCCGATGTAGACCCGGCCGTCGTCCTCGATCGAGATCTCGGCGCCCGAGGTGGACTGGATCTCGTTGATCCGCTTGCCCTTGGGACCGATCAGCTCGCCGATCTTGGCCACAGGGATCTGCTCGACGTGGACCCGCGGGGCGAGCCGGTTGAGCTCGGAGCGCGGCTGCTCGATGGCCGCCTGGATGACGTCCAGGATGACCATGCGGGCGTCACGGGCCTGGGTCAGGGCGCCGATCAGGACCTCGCTGGGGATGCCGGTGAGCTTGGTGTCGAGCTGCAGCGCGGTGACGAACTCGCGCGTCCCCGCGACCTTGAAGTCCATGTCGCCGAAGGCGTCCTCGGCACCGAGGATGTCGGTCAGGGTGACGAACTCGCCGCCCTCGGAGATCAGGCCCATGGCGATGCCGCCGACCGGGGCCTTGATCGGCACGCCGGCGTCCATCAGCGACAGGGTCGAGGCGCACACCGAGGCCATCGAGGTGGAGCCGTTGGAGCTCAGCACCTCGGAGACGAGCCGCAGCGCGTACGGGAACTCCTCCTTGTCCGGGATCACCGGCAGCAGGGCCCGCTCGGCCAGCGCCCCGTGGCCGATCTCACGCCGCTTGGGGCCGCGCATGAAGCCGACCTCGCCGGTGGAGAAGGGCGGGAAGTTGTAGTGGTGCATGTAGCGCTTGCGGTCCTGGGGGTCGAGGGTGTCGACGATCTGCTCCATGCGGACCATGCCGAGGGTGGTGATGTTCAGCACCTGGGTCTCGCCCCGCTGGAACAGCCCGGACCCGTGCGCCCGGGGCAGGATGCCGACCTCGGCCTCCAGCGGCCGGATGTCGCGCGGCCCGCGGCCGTCGATCCGCTTGGCGTCCTTGACGACCCGCTGGCGGACCAGCTCCTTGGTCAGGCTGCGGAAGGCGGCCGAGACCTCCTTCTCGCGGCCGGCCAGGGCCTCGCCGAGCTGCTCGGTGGCGGCCTGGACGGCCTCGGCCTTGAGCTCGTCGAGCCGAACCTCGCGCTCGGACTTGTCGGCGATGGTGATGGCCTCGCGGACCTGGGCCTCGACCGCGCCCCGGACGGCTCCGGCAACGTCCTCGCCGTACTCGGCGAACAGCGGGTACTCCCGCTGCTGGGCGCCGGCCTGGCGGACCAGCTCGACCTGGAGCTGGCAGGCGGTGGCGATGTGGGTCTTGGCCAGCTCGAGGGCGAGCCCGAGGGCCTCCTCGGTCGGCTTGGGGGCGCCCGTCTCCTCCATCAGCCGGATGGCGTGCTCGGTCGCCTCGGCCTCGACCATGAGGATGTCGACCCCGCCGGCCTCGTTCTGGCGGCCGGCCACTACCATGTCGAAGGTGCACTCCTCGAGCTCGTCGTAGGTCGGGTTGACGATCCAGTCGCCGGCCTTGCGGCCGAGGCGGACCGCCCCGACCGGGCCCGAGAAGGGGATCCCGGCCAGCTGCACGGCCGCCGAGGCGCCGTTGATGGCCAGGACGTCCGAGAGGTTCTGCATGTCGGTCGACATGATGGTGGCGACCACGTGGATCTCGTTGCGCATCCCCTTGGGGAAGGACGGGCGCAGCGGCCGGTCGACCAGCCTGGCGGTCAGGATGGCCGTCTCGGACGGCCGGCCCTCACGCCGGAAGAAGCCGCCAGGGATCTTGCCGGCGGCGTACATGCGCTCCTCGACGTCGACCGTGAGGGGCATGAAGTCGAGCTGCTCTTTGGGATGCTTGCCCGCCGTAGCGGTAACTAGCAGCTGGGTCTCGCCCAGCCCGATGACAACGGCGCCGCCCGCCAGCTTGGCCAGCTTGCCGGTCTCCATGTAGAGATCACGGCCGCCGACGGCACCTTGCACACGATGAACTGCCATAGATGAGGTCTCTCCCTCTTCCTCTGCCGCCCCGGCGCGTCGCCGGGGCGAACCCGTGCCCGGCCGCGGTCGCGGCCGAAGCTGCCTGCTCGGGCGGGGAGCCGGGGGACGAGGTGCCAGTTCTCAGTCGAAAGGCCTGGGTGGCTCAGGTCGTTGCCTGGGCGTTCCAGGGCTCACCACTGACAACTGACACGGCGCTCGTCCGGCTTCCCGGTCGGCAGGGCGTTGCTCAGCGCGCCAGGAGCATCACTCTCCCCCGCGCGCCGTTACGTCCACCCCGGTCAGCGGCGCAGGCCGAGGCGTTCGATGAGCGCCCGGTAACGGGCGACATCGTTGTTCTGGAGGTAGCGCAGCAGCCGGCGGCGCCGGCCGACCATCTGCAGCAGGCCACGGCGCGAGTGGTGGTCGTGCTTGTGGACCTTGAGATGCTCGGTGAGCTGGTTGATACGCGTGGTCAGCAGGGCCACCTGGACCTCGGGCGAGCCGGTGTCGCCTTCCTTGGTCGCGTACTCGGTGATGATCTTGGTCTTGTCGTCCTTGACCAGCATGCTGCTACCTCTCCCATGACGTTGCGGATTCTGCCCGGGGGCCCCGGCTGGCGATGGATCGGCGCGGCCAGGGGTCCCGCGTCCCGGACGGTCGCCAGGCCGAACGGCCCAGCCACCCGCGCAAGGGTAGCACGGGCGGGCGGCTGGGCGCCGGAACCCGCTGCTCAGGAGGCCAGCGCGCCGG
>DATENJ010000773.1:0-7914 GCA_035275125.1 Actinomycetes bacterium
CCGCAGGCCGAGGGCCCGTAGCTCCAGGTCGGCCAGGGCCTCGAACTCCCCGGCCCGCAGCGCGCCGGCCGGGTCGGGGGTGACCCGGTGGAGTTCGCGCAGGGACCGGTTGGCCACCGCCCGCAGCGCGAACAGCTCGAGGTCGGCCCCGTCCAGGCGCAGCCGGCTGGCCGCGCCGGCCTCCCGCGCCCAGGTGACCCGGCGGGGCAGCCAGACCAGCAGCAGGGCGATGATGGGGACGGCCGCGACCAGCACCCCGAGCCACAGGGCGAGCTGGTGGACGACCTCCTGCTGGGTCGCGCCGGCGTCGGCCAGGGTCAGCCCAACCCCCGACAGCCGGCCGAACGGGTCCTGGAGCTGGCCACCGACCACCGGGATGCGCCCGACCGTCTGCTGGATCTCGGCCACGTTCCCGGCGAAGTCGCTCCCGGCCCGCTCGACCCGCGCCCCGGGCACGGCCAGCTTCTCGACCAGCCGGTACAGCATCAGCCCGGCCAGGACCCAGGCGGCCGTCCAGGCCAGCACGCCCAGGTCCCCGAGCAGCTGGCGGGCCCGCAGCCTCGCCGTCTCCGCGTACAGCTTCACGACCGGGCCGCCGCGCCGGCGACTACGCCGGGTGGCGGCGGAAGACCACCACCGCGTTGTGGCCGCCGAAGCCGAAGCCGTTCGACATGGCCGCGTCCACCTCGGCCTTGCGGGCCTGGTTGGGCACGTAGTCGAGGTCGCAGGCGGGGTCGGGGTCGGTCTGGTTGATGGTCGGGGGCAGGATCCCGTCCCGCAGGGCCAGGACGGTGGCGATGCCCTCGACCGCCCCGGCCGCCCCGAACAGGTGCCCGATCATCGACTTGGTCGAGGAGACGGCCAGCCGGTCGGCGTGCTCCCCGAAGGCCAGGCGGATGGCCTTGGTCTCGGAGACGTCCCCGGCCGGGGTCGAGGTGCCGTGGGCGTTGACGTAGCCCACATCCTCCGGGGCCATGCCGGCCGAGCGCAGCGCCCGCCGCATGGCCAGGGCGGCCCCGCTGCCGTCCTCGGACGGGGCGGTGACGTGGAAGGCGTCGGCCGACTGCCCGAACCCGACCAGCTCGGCGTGGACCGGCGCCCCGCGGGCCAGGGCATGCTCCCGCTCCTCCAGGATCAGGGCCCCGGCGCCCTCACCCATCACGAAGCCGTCGCGCCTGGCGTCGAACGGCCGCGAGGCCTCCGACGGCCGCTCGTTGAACTTGGTCGCCAGGGCGGTCATCTGCGCGAAGGCGATCAGCGCGACCTGGACGAAGGCCGACTCCGAGCCGCCGGCGATCATGGCCGTGGCCTCGCCGTGCTGGATGGCCTGGAAGGCCAGGCCGATGGCGTGGTTGGAGGCGGCGCAGGCGGTGGTGGTGCAGAAGTTGGGCCCGCGCAGGCCGAGCTTCATGGCGATCTGGCCGGCGGCGGCGTTCGGCATCAGCTGGGGGACGGTGAACGGCGAGACCCTGTTGGGGCCCTTGGTCCGCATCACCGCGTCGCTGGCCAGCAGCGAGCTGATCCCGCCGATGCCGGTGGCGAACACCACCCCGGTCTCGTCCTTGTCGACCCCGTCCTCGATCCCGCTGTCGTCCCAGGCCTCGCGGGCCGCGGTCAGGGCGAACTGGGTCGAGCGGTCGAGCCGCTTGGCCTCCTTGGGCCCGAGGCTGGCCGCCGGGTCGAAGTCGAGGCACTCGGCCGCCACCTTGGACGGCACCGGCTCGGGGTCGACCAGGGTGAGGGGGCCGAGCCCGGACTGGCCGGCGGTGATGGCCTCCCAGTACGCCTTGACTCCGACGCCGACCGGGGTGACCGCACCGAGCCCGGTGACGACGACGCGCTGCAACTTCCTACCCCACCGCCGTCTGCTTGGAGATCACCAGGTCGGCCGCCTCGCCGACGGTCTTGACGCCAGCGATCTGGTCGTCCGAGATCTCGATGCCGAACTTCTCCTCGAGGGCGAGCACGACCTCGACCAGGTCGAGCGAGTCGGCGTCAAGGTCCTCCTTGAAGCGGGCGTCGGCGGTCACCTTGTCCGCCTCCACGCCCAGCTCGGAGGCCAGGACGTCCTTCATCGTCTCGACAACTTCCTCGCGCGACTGCGCCATCTCGTCGTTCTCCTTGGTGCCGGGGGCCACGATGGCGGCTCAGGATGCCGCCCGTGCCGACTGCCAGTCAACTGACCCTTCACGTGCTATGCGCCCATCGTCATGCCGCCGTCCACGGCCAGGACCTGGCCGGTGATGTAGCCGGCCTCCTCGCCGGCCAGGAAGCGAACCGCCGCCGCCACCTCCTCCGGGGTGCCGAGCCGCCCGACTGGGATCTGGCCGAGGGTCGCCTGCTTGGCCTCGTCGCTCATCACGTCGGTGAGCTTGGAGGGGATGTAGCCGGGGGCGACGGCGTTGACGGTGATGCCTCGGCCGGCCACCTCCCTGGCCACGCTCCTGGTGAGCCCGAGCAGGCCGGCCTTGGAGGCGGCGTAGTTCGCCTGCCCGGGGTTGCCGACCAGGCCGACCACGCTGGAGATGGAGATCACCCGGCCCCAGCGCCGCCGCAACATGCCCCGGAGGGCCTCCCGGGTGCAGCGGAACGCCGCCACCAGGTTGACCTCGAGGACGTCGGTGAAGTCGTCGTCGCGCATCCGCAGCACCAGGCCGTCGCGGGTCAGGCCGGCGTTGTTGACCAGGATGTCGACCCCGCCGTCGCCGGCCGCCGCCACCAGCTCCTTGGCCGCCCCCGGGTCGGTCAGGTCGGCCTGGGCGACCACCGGCTCGGCCCCGGCCGCCTTGACCAGGCCGGCCGTCTCCTGCGCCCCCTGCTCGTCGGACCCGTAGGCGACAACGACCCTCGCCCCCTGGGTGGCCAGGGCGACCGCGCACGCCCGCCCGATCGCCCCGGAGGCGCCTGTGACCAGCGCCGTCCGCCCCTCCAGGCCCTGACCCTCCCTGCCCTCGATGGGCGCGCCGGTCAAAGCGCCGTCTCCGGGACCAGGGGCCGCAGGGGCGGCAGCATGTCCACGCCGTCCCACAGGGTGCCGTCGAGCAGCCCGCGCACGATCGGCATGGCCGGCTGGGTCGGCTCCTCCGGGGAGGGTTCGGCTGGGTTGGGGAGGGTCCAGTCGACCACTGCCGAGCCCCAGGCCAGCCCGGCCCCGAACGCGGTCAGCAGCAGCCGCTGCCCCGGCCGGATCTGCCCGTGCTCCCAGGCCTCGGCCATGGCGATGGGGATGGAGGCGGCCGAGGTGTTCCCGTAGCGGGCAACGTTCATGACCACGTTGGACATGGGGGTCTTGAGCCGCCGGGCGGTGGCCTCGATGATCCGCTGGTTGGCCTGGTGGGGGACGACCAGGTCGATGTCGTCCAGCTTCAGGCCGGACCGCTCGATCGCCTGGAGGCTGGAGGCGGCCATCGCCGTCACCGCGCCCTTGAAGACCTCGCGGCCCTCCATGACGATGTAGTGCCGCCGCTCGGCGACGGTCCGGCTGTTGGCCGGGAACCGCGACCCGCCCGCTGGGGTCATGAGCAGCCGCGACCGGGCCCCGTCGGCGCCGAGCGAGAACGCCCGCACGCCCCGCTCGCCCCGGCGCAGGACCACCGCCCCGGCTCCGTCCCCGAACAGGATGCAGGTGCCGCGGTCGGTGTAGTCCGAGATCCGCGAAAGGGTCTCGGAGCCGACCACCAGGGCGGTCTCGGCCGCGCCCGACTCCACGAACTGCGACGCGGTGGCCAGCGCGTACACGAACCCGGAGCAGCCAGCGATCACGTCCATGGCCGCGCCCCTGGTCATGCCCAGCTCCAGCTGGAGGATGCAGGCCGCCGAGGGCAGGGTGTAGTCGGGCGTGGCCGTCGCCACCATCACCAGGTCGACCTCGTCGACGCCGATGCCGGCGACCTTCAGGGCCTGCTCGGCGGCCCGTTTGCCGAGCAGTGCCGTCGAGTCGCCCTTGCCGGCGACCCGGCGCTCCTTGATCCCGGTGCGCTCGGTGATCCACTGGTCGTTGGTGTCGACCAGTTCCTCCAGGTCCGCGTTGGTCAGGACATAGGGCGGCACGGCCACCCCAAGTCCAACGATCTCGGCGGGCACCACGACTCCTTTCTCCGGCGTGGGGGACGGCGGTTGAGGGCGGTCAGAAGGGCCGGAGGCTGAGCAGGATTTGGCCGGGCGTGACCAGCTCGCCCTCCCAGGCGAGATGAGCCATGACCCAGCCGCGGAAGGGGCTGCGGACAGGGATGCTGGCGGCGCCGTTGCGGACCTCGCCGAGGAGGTCGCCCGGCTCGACGTAGGGGCGCTCGTCGTCGTAGCGCGACGGGCTAACCGGGTAGAAGCGGCCGTGACCGGGCGAGACCGCGAACCGCTCTGGCAGCACCACCACTTCGCCCTGGTCCTCACCCTTGGCCACGTCGGCCTTGGCCGCGTCGCGGGCGGCGCCGTCGGCCTGGGTCCGCAGGGCGTCGGCCACCGCGGCCACGCCCTCGGCGTTCGCGGCCGACAGGATCCGGGCCCCTTCGACGGACCGCTTGATGAGCCCGCTCAGGACGGTGCCAGGGCCGACCTCGATGAAGGTGTCGACCCCGAGGGCGGCCATCCGGCGGACCGACTCGGTCCAGCGGACCCGGCCGGTGAGCTGGCGGGCCAGCAGCTCGCGCAGCTCCTCGGCCCCGGTGACGGGCTCGGCGGTGGCGTTGGCGACCACCGGGATGGACGGGTCGCGAAGCGGGGCCGCGGCCAGGTGCGGCTGGAACGTCTCGACCGCCGGGGCCATCAGGGGCGAGTGGAAGGCGCCGCCGACGTTCAGCGGCACCACCCGCTTGGCCCCGAGCTCCTTGGCGGCGGCCGGGAGCCGCTCCAGCGCGGTCCACTCGCCGGACACGACCACGTTGCCGGGGGCGTTGTCGTTGGCCACGGCCAGCACCTGGTCCTGGGCGGTCGCCTCGACGGCCATCTCCACCCCTTCGGCCGACAGCCCAAGGACCGAGCTCATCGACCCGGGCCGCGCGTCGGCGGCCCGCTGCATCGCCTCGGCCCGCCTGGCCACCAGCAGCAGCCCGGCCTCGAACGACAGCGCACCCGCCGCGACCAGGGCGGAGAACTCCCCGAGGGAGTGCCCGGCCACATACGCCGGCCGCGGCACCCCGGCCGCCTCCAGGGCCCGCAGCGCCGCCACCGAGACGCAGAAGATCGCCGGCTGGGCGATATAGGTCTGCCGCAGCTCGTCGGGGCTGGCCGTCCGCAGGGTCTCGGCCAGGTCCCAGCCCAGACAGGCGCTGGCCCACTGGTACAGCTCGGCCGCCGTCTCGTCGAACTCGGCGAAGTCCAGGCCCATCCCCGGCGCCTGGCTACCCTGACCTGGGAAGACGAACGCAACGCTCATCGGCTGACTGGCACCTCTCAGGTCGTTCGACATCGGCTCCCCGGCCAGCCCGACACCGACGTCGGCGTCAGGGTGGGTACCCGCCGGGGGACACGACTTAGACGGCAGAAATCAACCCCCTAGACCCCCCGGGTTCCCCCCAGGTTACAAGTTCTGCGCTTGGGCGGTCAGTCGTCCTGGGGCCGGGAGGAGGCTTTCTCCCGGATCTCCTCGACGATGGCCGGGTCGGCCAGGGTGGTGACGTCGCCCAGCTCCCGCTCCTCGGCCACGTCCTTGAGCAGGCGGCGCATGATCTTGCCGGACCGGGTCTTGGGCAGGTCGGGGGTGAAGATGATCGTGGTCGGCCTGGCCAGCTTGCCGATCTTGCGGGCCACATGCTCGCGAAGCACCTCGGTGGTGTCGTCCGCCGCCTCGACGTTCCCCTTCAGGGTCACGAACGCCACGATCTGCTGCCCGGTGGTCTCGTCGACCTTGCCGATCACCGCCGCCTCGGCCACGTCCTGGTGGTCGACCAGGGCCGACTCCACCTCGGTGGTGGAGATCCGGTGCCCCGAGATGTTCATCACGTCGTCGACCCGCCCGAGCAGCCAGAAGTAGCCGTCATCGTCCCGCTTGGCCCCGTCACCGGCGAAGTACCTGCCCTCGAACCGGCTCCAGTAGGTGTCCTTGTACCGCTCGGGGTCGCCGTAGATCCCGCGGAGCATCGCCGGCCAGGGCTTCCTGAGCACGAGGTACCCGCCGCCGGGGATGCCGACCGAGTTGCCGTCATTGTCGACAATGTCGGCGTCGACGCCGGGGAACGGGAAGGTCGCCGACCCGGGCTTGGTGTCGATGGCCCCTGGGAGCGGGGTGATCATGATCATCCCCGTCTCGGTCTGCCACCAGGTGTCGACCACCGGGCAGCGCCCGCCGCCGATGTTGGTCTGGTACCACACCCAGGCCTCGGGGTTGATCGGCTCACCGACGCTGCCGAGGAGCCGCAGGCTGGACAGGTCGTGCTTCTCCGGCCAGTCGGTGCCCCACTTCATGAAGGTCCGGATGGCCGTCGGCGCCGTGTACAGGATCGTCACCTTGTACTTCTCGATGATCTCCCACCAGCGGTCCTTGTCGGGGAAGTTGGGCGCGCCCTCGTACAGGATGCTGGTGGCGTGGTTGGCCAGCGGGCCGTAGACGATGTAGGAGTGGCCCGTCACCCAGCCGATGTCGGCCGCGCACCAGTAGACGTCGGTGTCGGGGTGCAGGTCGAACACCAGTCGGTGGGTGGCCGACACTCCGGTCAGGTACCCGCCGGTGGTGTGCATGATCCCCTTGGGCTTGGCCGTGGTCCCCGACGTGTAGAGCAGATAGAGGAGGTCCTCGGCGTCCATGGCCTCCGGCGGGCAGTCGGCCGACTGCCCCTCGACCAGGTCGTGCCACCAGAGGTCGCGCTCGCCGTCCCAGGGGATGTCGTTGCCGGTCCGCCGCAGCACCACGACCTTCTCGATGCTGGGCGTGTCCGAGACGGCGTCGTCGGCGTTCTGCTTCAGCGGCACCACCTTCCCGGCCCTCCAGCCCTCGTCCTGGGTGATCAGGACCTTGGCCTCGGCGTCGTTGATCCGGTCCCGCAGCGAGTCGGCCGAGAACCCTCCGAACACCACCGAGTGGGCCGCCCCCAGCCGCGCGCAGGCGAGCATCGCCACCGGCAGCTCAGGGACCATGCCCATGTAGATGTTGATCCGGTCGCCCCGCTGCACCCCGATCGACTTCAGCCCGTTGGCGAACCGGGCCACGTCGTCGCGCAGCTCCTCGTAGGTGATGGTCCGGGTGTCGCCCGGCTCACCCTCCCAGTGGTAGGCGACCTTGTCGCCGCCGCCCGCCTCGACGTGCCGGTCGAGGCAGTTGTCGGCGACGTTCAGCTGCCCGCCCACGAACCACTTGGCGAAGGGCAGCTCCCACTCCAGCACCTGGTCCCAGGGCTTGGTCCAGTGCAGCCGCTCTGCCTGCTCGGCCCAGAACCCCTCGAGGTCCTGTTCGGCCTTCTCGTGCAGTGACCGGTCGGTGACCAGCGCATTGGCCTTGAATTCGTCCGGCGGCGGAAAGGTCCGCCCCTCGGAGAAGAGGTTCTCGATCGCGGGACTGCTCTCGGCCATGCAATCCGCCTCCCTGCGGCAGGTCTTGTTCACCTTCAACGAAGCTTACTCATCTGGCCTGTCAGCGAAACTTGGCTGTCCACAGCCTTGAGGCGGGCGATGCGCGCCGGGCCGGGCGGCGGCCGGAGTTATGCACATTCTCGCCGGAGCGTCTTCCACTCGGTCCGTCCCCCGGCGATTGTTCCCGGCGCCGGACCCGCCGAGCACCGCCACCCGGTCCGCTGAGCCCACATCCCAGGCACCGGGAGGATGCCCCGTGGCCCTTGAGCCCGTCCCGTCGATGTCCCCGCTGGTCGTTCTCGCCCACGACGACCCCGGCACCGCCGACTCCCTCAGGCACGCGGTCCAGTCCGCGACCGGCTGGCAGGTGGTGATGGCCGATCCCAGCCCCGCCGGCCTGACCGCCGCCCTGGC
>DATENJ010000774.1:0-3348 GCA_035275125.1 Actinomycetes bacterium
GCCATGGCCGGGCGGGGGACCTCCTCGGGGTTGACCAGGACGTCGACCAGGGCCGGGCCAGGAGCCGAGAAGGCGCGGCGGACGGCCGGCTCGACGTCGACGGCGTGCTCGACCCGCAGGCCGACGGCGCCGTTGGCGCGGGCCCAGGAGGCGAAGTCGGCCGCGCCGCCCGAGGTGCCGTTCTCGCCGGTGCGCAGGCGGCGACCCAAGGACGACACGTTGCTGACCACCACCTTGACCGGCAGCCGGTACTGGATGGCGGTCAGCAGCTCGCCCATCACCTTGGCGAACCCGTCCGAGCCGGTGACGGCGATGCAGGCCCGGCCCGGGTGAGCCCACTGGGCGGCGATGGCATACGGCACCCCGGCGGCGATGGTGGCCAGGTTGGCCGACAGGAGGTAGTGCCGGTCCCCGCGGACGTCGAAATGGCGGGCCGACCAGGTCGCGACCGTGCCCGAGTCGGAGGCCAGGATGGCGTCGCTGGCGGCGCACCGGTCGACGACCCGCATCAGGTACTGGGGCTGGATCGGGTCGCGGGTCTGGTCCTCGAGCTCGTCCAGCCGGCGCCGCCATGCGGCCATCCCCTCCTGGGCCTGCCTCAGGAACCCGCGGTCGGCCTTGCGCCGGAGCAGCGGGAGCAGCGCCCCCAGGGTCTCGGCGGCGTCCCCGAGGAGGATGACCTCGGTGTCGCCGGAGCCGCCGAGCCGGGCCGGGTCGGTCTCGATCTGGACGGCCGTGACCCGGGCAGGGTCGGGCACGTTGGCCGCCCACGGGAAGCTGGTCCCGACCAGCAGGATGGTGTCGGCGCCGGCAAGGGCCTCCTCGGACGGGCGGGTCCCGAGCACGCCGATGCAGCCGGTGGTGAACGGGTGGTCGTCGGGGACGGCCGCCTTGCCGGGCAGGGACTTGACCACCGGCCCGGCGACCGCGTCGGCCACCGCCAGCAGCTCCTCCCTGGCCGCCAGCGCACCCGCCCCGACCAGCAGGGCGACCCGGCTGCCCTGGTTGAGCACCTCGGCCGCCCGCCGCATGTCGGCGTCGGGCGGGACCCCGGGGCCGGCGGTGAACAGCGGGGCCGTCGGCGGGGTCCCGGTCGGGGTGGTCAGCATCCACGGGCTGGTCTCGGCCGCGGTGTCCTCCAGGCCCGGCGGGAAGGTGATGTGGGAGACCGTCCCCCGAGCAAGGGCATGGCCGATCCCGATGTCGACCACCGCCGGGATCTGCACCGGCACGTTGACCCGCACGTTGTAGTCGGCGACGTCGTCGAACGCCGTCTCAAGGGCCAGCTCCTGCCGGAAGCTGGTCCCGAGCAGCCGGATCTCCTGGCTCTCGGTGATGGCCAGGACCGGCTGGTGGTCGAGCTTGGCGTCGTACAGCCCGCCCAGCAGCCGCAGCGCTCCCGGCCCGGAGGTGGCCAGGCAGACCCCGACCCGCCCGGTCGCCTTGGCGTACCCGGCGGCCATGAGGGCGGCCGCCTCCTCGTGGTGGACCAGCACCAGCCGGATCCGGTCGCCGAGGCGCCGGAACGCCTCGACCACCCCGTCGGTGCTGTCCGCCGGCAGCCCGAAGACGGTGTCGACCCCCCAGTCGACCAGCCGGCCGACCAGCAGGTCCGCGGTGAGCTCCCGCACCAGGCTCCCTCCCCGAGCTGGCGAATGTGTCCGGAAGCTACCAGATTGTGGCTTATCGTTCGATCAGCGACCGTTGACGACGTCGGCCATCGTCTCGAGGATCAGGTGGGTCGAGGTGGCGCCGGGGTCCTGGTGGTCGCGGGAGCGCTCGCCGAGGTAGCTGGCCCGGCCCTTGCGGGCGATCATCGGGATGGTGGCCTTCATGCCCGTCTCGGCCGCCGCGGCGGCCTCGTCGAGGGCGGGTCCCAGCTCCTTGCCGTCGGCCAGGGCGGCGTCGAGGGCCTCCAGCGCCGGGTGCCAGGCGTCCAGCATGGTCTTGTCCTCGAGCTGGGCCTTTCCCCGGGCGACCACGCTGTCGTAGCCGGCCCGGAGCGCGGCCGCCAGCCGCTCGTCGGGGACCTCGCGGGTGTCGCCCAGCTCCTTGCCCATGCCGAGGAACAGCGACCCGTACAGCGGGCCCGAGGCCCCCCCGACCTTGCCGATCAGGGCCATGCCGATGGCCTTGAACACGCTCCCGAAGTCCTGGTCGCCCTCGAGGCCGTCGAGGCGCTGGACGGCCGCCTTGAACCCCCGGTTCATGTTGGTGCCGTGGTCACCGTCGCCGATGGCCGAGTCCAGCTTGGTCAGGCTGGGGGCGTGCTCCTCGATCACCTCCGCCGTTCTCCGGACCCAGGCCAGCGCCTGGGCCACCGAGAACACCGGCTACACCCCCCAGCGCAGCGCCGGGGTGTTGACCGGGGCGTCCCAGAGCCGGGTCTTCTCGTCGTCCAGACGCAGGATGGTGACCGAGGCGCCCTGCATCTCCAGCGAGGTGATGTAGGGCCCGATCAGGTTCCGGGCCACCTGCACGCCGCCCTCGTCCAGGAGCTGGAGGACCCGCCGGTAGACCACGTACAGCTCGGCCAGCGGGGTGCCGCCCATGGAGTTGACGAACACCAGCACCTGCTCGCCCGAGTTGAGCCCAAGGTCCTCGATGACCGGCCGGGTCAGCCGGTCGGTGAGCTGGTCGGCGCTCTCCATCTTGATCCGCTCGCGCCCCGGCTCCCCGTGGATGCCGATCCCGATCTCGACCTCGTCGTCGGGCAGGTCGAAGGTCGGCGACCCCGCCGCCGGAACGGTGCACGAGGTCAGGGCCAGCCCCATCGACCGCACGTTGGCGTTGACGTCCCGGGCCAGCGCGGCCACCGACGCCAGGTCGGCGCCCTCCTCGGCCTTGGCCCCGACGATCTTCTCCATCAGCACGGTCCCGCCGACCCCGCGTCGCCCCTGGGTGTAGAGCGAGTCCTTGACGGCCACGTCGTCGTCGACGACCACGCTCTCGACCTCGATGCCGGCATCCTTGCCGAGGTCGGCGGCCATCTCGAAGTTCATGATGTCGCCCGAGTAGTTCTTGACGATGTGGAGCACCCCGGCCCCGCCGTCGACCTTCTTGGTCGCCCACTCCATCTGGTCGGGCGTCGGCGAGGTGAACACCTCCCCGGGACAGGCCGCGTCCAGCATCCCCTTGCCCACGAACCCCCCGTGCATGGGCTCATGCCCCGACCCGCCCCCCGAGATGACCCCGACCTTCCCCTGCACGGGAGCGTCCGTCCTGAAGACCACGAAGGGGTCGTAGTTGACGTCGATGAGGTCGCCATGGGCCTTCTGCATGCCCTCGAGCGACTCCTTGACGAAGTCGTCTACCGAATTGATGAGCTTCTTCACCCCGGATTCCTTT
>DATENJ010000775.1:0-7064 GCA_035275125.1 Actinomycetes bacterium
GAAGCGCCGACGACGCGTTCCACCTGGTGCTCCCGTCCATCCCGGGCTACGGCTTCTCGGGCGAGCCGATGGAGATCGGCTGGGACGCCGGCCGCACCGCGATGGCCTGGGGCGAGCTGATGAAGCGCCTCGGCTACAGCCGCTACGTCGCCCAGGGCGGCGACCAGGGTGCCGGCGTCACCGATGCGATGGGCCGGCTGGCACCCGAAGGGCTGCTCGGCATCCACTTCAACTTCCTCGACGCGGCCCCGAAAGAGCTGCTGATGGCCGCCCTCAACATCAGGCTCGCGTTCTCCATGGATGAGCGCGAGGAGCTGAGTAAGGTCATCGCGACCGTCATGCGAGGCTACATCTCCGAGATGGGCGAGCACCCCCAGACGATCGGCTACCCCCTGCTGGACTCACCGCTGGGTCTGGCGGCCTGGATGCTGGACCACGACGCGGACAGCTACGAGAAGATCTCCCACGCCTTTCTCGACGGGCAGCCCTCGGGCAACCTCACCCGGGACCACGTCCTCGACAACATCACGCTGTACTGGCTGACCAACACCGCGGCCTCGGCCGCGCGGCTGTACTGGGAGACCGGGCGAGGTTCGAAAGCCGCACTCAAGCAGCCGCCGCCGCACGTCTCGCTCCCGGTGGCCTACACGGTGTTCCCCGGCGAGCTCTTCCAGTCCCCGCGCCACTGGGTGAAGAGCGCCTACCACAACCTCATCTACTACAACGAGGCCGACCGGGGCGGCCACTTCGCCGCCTGGGAAGAGCCGGAGCTGTTCGCGACCGAGATGCAGGCGGCGTTCCGGTCGCTGCGGTAGTCGGCACCAGGGAAGTCAGCCTGCGACGGGCCGACGAGCGACCCTCGTGGCAGGAGCCTCGCTCTTCCACTAGCCCAGGGTGCAGGGATCTCGCCGGACGGTGCTGGCATGCCCGACCACTGGGGGCAAGCGCCGCCAACCAACCCGGCACCTGAGCCGAGCCTGCTCGGCGACCTCCAGCACCAGCTTGAGACGCTGCTCGATCGCCGTCACGATGCGGGCGGCCATCTCCGGGGTGGTGTGCCGATGATGCGCCAAGCAGGTACATCGCGGAACTTGGCGCGGCAGTGGCCGCCCTGTCGGTTGGAGGTGATCGTGGAGGAGTCCCGTGCCGGCGCCGACCGGCAGAGCATCCTGCAGTTCATGACCACAGAGCACTTCACGCTCCAGACCGCCCGCGCGGTCGCCAACGCCGAGATCACCAGTCGGCTGCAGCTGTACCTGGGCACCTTGTCGAGCTCGATCATCGCCCTGGCGCTGACCGCGCAACTGTCGGGGTTGGGCGTTGCCTTCCGGGCGTTCGCGCTGGTGCTGCTCCCGGTCGTGTTCTTCCTGGGGCTCGTGACCCACGGGCGGGTGCTGCAGGTCAACGCCGAGTGGCGGCTGTACGGGCAGGGCATGAACCGGATCCGCCATTACTTCCTGGAGCTCGCCCCGGAGATGGAACGCTACTTTGTCCTGCCGGCCACCGACGACCCCTGGGTTACGCTGGCCGCGATCGGCGTCCAGACCGGGGGCAACCCCTGGTGGCAGGCGCTGCTGACCGCCGGCTCCATGATCGTGGTCGTCAACAGCGTGCTGGCCGGGGTGTTCACCGGGCTGCTGTGGCGCAGCGTCGCCGGGCCATCTGGGCCGCTGCCGCTGGCGCTGGCCGCGGCGGTGGGCTTCCTGCTGAGCCTGCTGAGCCAGGGCATCTATGGACAGCGGGCGTTCCAGCGCGACCTGGAGGCCTCCACAGTGGTCTTCCCTGCCGGACCCGCTGGCGCCTAGAGCTCGTTTCACAAGGGAGCCGCGGCTGGTAACTGTGCGGATCTATACGTTGAGCAGTAGACGTAGTTCGTGGTTCCGAATCGTGTCATCCATCCCGGGAAGGAAGCAGCGCATGGCCTCACTGGTGCTGAAGATGTCCGTCTCGCTCGACGGCTACGTCGCATCCATCGACGGGAGCACGGACTGGATCGCCGCGGGAGGCTCCGATGACGCCCTCAGTTGGACTGTCGAGACCGTGAGCAACGCCGGCGCGCACCTCATGGGTGCCACCACCTACGCGGTGATGGCCGCCCACTGGCCCGGCGCCGCCTCCGGGCCGTTCGCCAGGGCGATGAACGAGATCCCGAAAGTCGTGTTCTCGGACTCGCTCGCGTCCGCCGACTGGGGCGAGACGTCGACCGCCGCCGGAGACCTGGCCGAAGCCATCACGCGGCTCAAGCAGGAGCGCTCCGACGGATACCTGCTGGCCCACGGCGGGGCACGGTTCGCCCGATCGCTGGTCGAGACCGGATTGATCGACGAGTACCGCCTTCTCATCCACCCGGCCGTCCTGGGCGCGGGCGAGCGGATCTTCCTCGCACCGCTCACCATCGAGCCGATGAGCACCACCGTCTTCAGCGGCGGAGCCGTCGCCCACGTCTTCGCGGCGCACCGCTGAGGCTCCGGATCAGCTGACCAGGCGGCTCTGGCTCCGGACCGATGCGACGACGTCGAGGATCGCTTGGGTGGTGGCTGCTGCGTCTTCTTCGTTTCCGATCAGGTCCTCGTGGGTGGCGCCGGCGATGACGCGGTGCACGCTGTTGGTTGACAACGTGGCCATACGGTTCTGCGCCGCGGACCAGGCGGCATCGTGTCCGCTGCCGGCGGTCAGGACGATCAGCGGCTTGTCGGCGAAGTCACGGAGGGCGGCAGCTTGCTCCGTCGAGGCCCCCGCCTGAAGGTACTCGTCGATCGTGCTGCGAAGCGTGCTTGCGGTGGCGACGCTGGCGCGGACCTCGTCCCCGGACCGTGGCGGCAGGCCGCCGATGGCGAACTGGGCGTACAGGCGGCCGAGACCCAGCCGAGCTGAGGTCGAAAGCAGTGTCGAGACACGGCTCATACCGTCGTCGGAGCCCCCGTGGCCAAGCGATGCCGCCCCCGGGTTCGCCGCCGACGCCGGCGCGGTGGAGTCCACCAGCACCATGCCGGCGACCTCGTCGGGGTAGCGAGCGGCGAAGGTGAGCACGTAGAGGCCGCCGAAGGAATGGCCGGCCAGCACATAGGGTCCTGGGACCTGTCCGCGCTGCAGCAGCGTATGGAGGTCGGTCGCGATCTGCGCGCCGTCCTGGGCGGTGTCAGCGGGCTCGCTCCACCCGCGACCCGCGCGGTCGTAGACACAGACCCGGGTGTCACGGGCGACGGCCGGCGCGATCCACCCGAGATTTGACGACATCCCGCCTGCGCCCGGTTCGAGCACGACGGTGGGCGTGCCTGAGCCGGTGCAGCTCAGGTGCAGGCTGTGTCCGCCCACGTCGATCAGTCGACCAGGCATCGGGTAGGCCTTGGCATCCGCCGCTTCCCGCAGGGTCTCGTAGCCGCCGCCGATCGAGGCCAGCGCCAGCACCACGATCACTGGGTAGAGCAGCCAGCGTCCGCCCCGGCTGTGAAGCTGTCGATGGACGCGGACGATCATCCAGATGGCCAACGCCAGCATGGCGGGGGGCCACACCCAGTTGAGCACCTCGTGCACCGGGGAGCCGAACCCCACCAGGAGAAGGCCGCTCAGCCCCATGAACAGTGCAGGAGCCGCGGCCCATCGCTGCGGCTGATCGGTGAACCGGACCGAGAGCACCGCCAACATCCCCCAGCCCAGGGCGAATCCGCACAGAACCGCGCCAGTGACGGCGCTTTCCTCCGCCGGGATGAACGGGGCGGACGCGAGGAGTAACGCAGCGACGAGTCCGGTGGCCAACGAGCCGGCGACGATCCAACCAATGTGTCCCCTCGGCCCGGGATGAGAATGGGGCGGGCGGTCCTGGCCCTGGTCTTTGAAGGTGGGTTCGGTAGCCACGATTGACTCCATTCCACGCACAGTCCGGCACCGTACGAGCACAGCTATCCGCACTTATGGCACATGCCGTCAATTCGACACCAGACCTTACTGACCAAGATCAATACCTCGCCCCGAGAGACGAGGGCGTTCGCGCCCCAGCATGCGGTGAGCGCCGCCCGCTCGACGCTGGCGACGCGAGGAAGGGCCTCTAAACTGACAAAAAGGTGATGACGCGATCGGCCCTAGATCACTTGAGGACGCGGAAGGTGAGGTGCGTCACCCCAGCGCCCTCGATCACCCGCGTGCGCTCCAGGTCGATCGGCCCGGTGCCGAGATGGTCGAACAAGCTGACGCCGCCCCCGAGCAGGACGGGCACCAGGTCGATGTGGATCTCGTCCAGGAGCCCCGCTCTGATGCACTGCTGCACGATGCTGGCTGCGCCCACGCCGACGTCCTTGTCGCCGGCGACCACTTTGGCTTGCTCGACGGCGCTTTGGAGTCCGTCGGTGACGAACGTGAACGGCGATCCTTCATAGACCCACTCTTGTGGGACCGAGCTGCTCACTACAAAGACCGGGACATCCAAGGGGTGGTTGCCACCCCACCCATGGGTGAGGTCGAAGGTCCTTCGACCGAACACCAACGCCCCGGTCGTCTCGCGGGTCTCGCGGAGGAACTCGGCGGTCTGGGCCGCGACCATGAAGACCATGTCGGTTCCAGGCATCCGGTATTCGGTGTCGCCAGCGCCGTACCACGCCAAGAGGCGCTCGCCACCTTGCCCCATGGGGGCTTCCGCGCCGTCGTTCGGTCCACTGATAAACCCGTCGAGCGAGACTGCGAGGCCGGTGCGGACCTTCCCCATGGTCGTTCTCCTTCCCTTGCCTGCGCGTGGCCCTGCTCGTCACCGCCTGATCCCGGGTCCGTCTCGTCAGGCCATAGGGATTGGTCGCGCTGTGGCTTCTCCCGATTTGAGGTCGGACCAGGTATGGTGGTGCTCGCGAAGGGGAGTATCCCGCATGCGGTCCACCGTCATCACGGCATTGCGCCCGGTGCGACCGGCCCGGCAGGGCGGAGAGACCTTCGGCTGACATTCCGAACACGACCAGCCGAAGGGGGACACATGGCATCGCTCAGCAAGCTCATCAAGGATTTCGCCCGCAGCCCGAAGGGCCAGCAGCTGATCGAGCAGGCCAAGGAGCAGGCCAGCAAGCCCGAGAACCGCCGCAAGCTCGAGGAGCTGCGCAGGCGATACGCCAAGCGGCGATAGCACGCGGTTCGTCGGTGGGCCTCGCCTACACTCTTGCGCATGGTCGCCTGCGGGGTGTGCGGCGAGCAGAACCCGGCCCGAGCCAGGTTCTGCCTCAGCTGCGGCACGCCGATCGCGGCGGCGGCCGGCGGGCGCGAGGCCCGCAAGGTCGTGACCGTGGTGTTCAGCGACCTCGCCGGGTCGACCAGCCTCGGCGAGCGGTTGGACCCCGAGTCGCTCGGCCGGGTGATGGCGCGCTGGTTCGCGGCGATGCGGTCGGTGCTGGAGCGACACGGCGGCACCGTGCAGAAGTTCATCGGCGACGCGGTGATGGCCGTGTTCGGCATCCCGGCGCTGCACGAGGACGACGCCGTGCGGGCGGTCCGCGCCGCGGCCGAGCTGCGCCAGGGCATCGAGGGGCTGAACCGTGAGCTGCAGCGCGACTGGGGCGTGACCCTGGCGATGCGCACCGGGATCAACACCGGCGAGGTGGTGGCCGGCGATCCCGATGTCGGCGACGCCCTGGTGCTCGGCGACGCGGTCAACCTCGCCGCCCGGCTGGAGCAGGCCGCCGCCCCCGGTGAGGTGCTGGTGGGCGAGCCGACCTGGCGCCTGGTCCGCGACGCGGTCACCGTCGAGCCGGTCGCTCCGCTCGCCCTCAGGGCAAGCGGGAGCGGGTCGCCGCCTTCCGGCTGCTGTCGGTCACGCCCGGCGTCCCCGGCCATGCGCGCCGGCTCGACGCGCCGATGGTCGGGCGTGGCCGCCCGCTGCGGCTGCTGCGGGACGCGTTCGAGGCCGCCGCCGGCGACCGCGCCTGCCACCTGGTCACCGTGCTCGGGACCGCCGGGGTGGGCAAGTCACGGCTGGCGGCGGAGCTGCTGGCCGAGGTGGACGGGCGGGCGACCGTGCTCCAGGGCCGCTGCCTATCGTACGGCGAGGGCATCACCTACTGGCCGGTCACCGAGCTGCTGCGCTCGGCGGCGGGCCTGACCGACGCCGACGGGCCGGACGCCGCCAGGGCCAAGCTGGAGGCGGTGCTCGCCGGCGAGGAGCACGCCACGCTGATCGTCGAGCGGCTGGCCGGCCTGCTCGGCCTGGCCGAGCTGCGCGACGGTGCCGAGGAGCTGCCGTGGGCGGTGCGCCGGCTGCTGGAGACGCTGGCCCGCGAGCGGCCGCTGGTAGTGCTGCTGGACGACCTGCACTGGGCCGAGCCGACCCTGCTCGACCTCGTCGACCACGTCGCCGACTGGTCCCGCGAGGCCCCGATCCTGCTGTGCTGCCTGGCCCGCCCGGAGCTGCTGGACACCCGCCCGGGATGGGGCGGCGGCAAGTTCAACGCCTCATCGCTGCTGCTGCAGCCGCTCGACGCCGCCGACAGCGAGCGCCTGGTCGAGCACCTCCTGGGGCGGATGGTCCTGGCCGAGGCCGCGCGGCGGCACATCGTGGAGACCGCCGAGGGCAACCCGCTGTTCGTTGAGGAGCTCCTCGGGATGCTGATCGACGACGGCCTGCTGGTGCGGTCGGACGGCGGCTGGGCGGCGACCACCGACCTGTCGGTCGTCCCGGTGCCGACCAGCATCGCCACCCTGCTCACCGCGCGCATGGAGCAGCTCGACCAGGAGGAGCGCGCGGTGGTCGGCAGGGCCAGCGTGATCGGCCAGACGTTCTACCGGGACGCGGTCGCCGAGCTGTCGGCCGGCGCCGACCCGCAGGCGGTCGGCAACCACCTGAGCGCGCTGGTGCGCAGGGAGCTGGTCCGCCCGGCGGTCTCGGACGTCGCCGGCCAGGAGGCGTTCCGCTTCCGCCACACGCTGCTCCGCGACGCCGCATACGCCGGGCTGCCCAAGGCGCTCCGCGCCGAGCTGCACGAGCGCTTCGCCGACTGGCTGGAGCGGACCGCCGGCGAGCGGCTGCGCGAGCACCCGGAGCTGGTCGCCTACCACCTGGAACAGGCCTACCGCCTGCGCAGCGAGCTCGGGCC
>DATENJ010000776.1:0-4244 GCA_035275125.1 Actinomycetes bacterium
GAGATGGCGATGCCGGGGGACAACACCGAGATGGTGGTCAAGTTGATCCAGCCGATCGCCATGACCGAGGGGCTGCGGTTCGCGATCCGTGAGGGTGGCCGCACCGTCGGCGCCGGCCGCGTCATCAAAATCCTCAAGTAGTAAGGGTCTGGCGACGCTGCGATGAACCAGAAGATCCGAATCCGCCTGAAGGCGTACGACCACGAGATCATCGACCAGTCGGCACGCAAGATCGTCGACACGGTGACCAGAACCGGTGCGCGCACGGCAGGGCCGGTCCCCCTGCCCACCGAGAAGTCGGTGTACTGCGTGATCCGTAGTCCCCACAAGGACAAGGACTCGCGCGAGCACTTCGAGATGCGCACCCACAAGCGACTCATCGACATCCTCGACCCGACGCCCAAGACCGTTGACAGCCTGATGCGCCTGGACCTACCGGCCGGCGTGGACATCGAGATCAAGCTATGACAAGGACAGCCACCTTCAAGGGCCTCCTCGGCGCCAAGCTGGGCATGACCCAGATCTTCGACGAGAACGCCCGGGTCGTGCCGGTCACGGTCATCCAGGCCGGGCCGAACACGGTCACCCAGGTGAAGTCGCCCGAGCGCGACGGCTACTCGGCCGTCCAACTCGCCTTCGGCGACGTCAAGGCCAAGCGGGTCAACAAGCCGAGAGCCGGCCACTTCTCCAAGGCCGGCGTCGAGGCCCGCCGCCACCTGGTGGAGCTGCGCACCGCCGACGCCGGCGACTACAGCCTCGGCCAGGAGCTCAAGGCCGACGTGTTCGCCCCGGGCGACCGGGTCGACGTCGTCGGCGTGTCCAAGGGCAAGGGCTTCGCCGGCGTCATGAAGCGGCACGGCTTCAAGGGCCTGTCCGCCTCGCACGGCACCGAGCGCAAGCACCGCTCGCCCGGCTCGGTCGGCGCCTGCGCCACCCCGGCGCGCATCTTCAAGGGGATGCGGATGGCCGGCCACATGGGCAACCAGCGGGTCACCGTCCTCAACCTCGAGGTCGTCAAGGCCGACCCCGACCGCAACCAGCTCCTGGTCCGCGGGGCCGTTCCCGGCCCCAAGCGCGGCCTGGTCATGGTGCGCAGCTCGGTGAAGGTGGTGACCGGCTGATGGCCAAGGTCGACGTCCTCAACGCCGGCGGCAAGAAGGCCGGGTCGGTGGAGCTGCCCGAGGAGATCTTCGGGGTCCAGGTCAACGTGCCGGTGATGCACCGGGTCGTGCGGGCCCAGCTCGCCGCCGCCCGGGCCGGCACCCACTCGACCAAGACAAGGGCCGAGGTCCGCGGCGGGGGCAAGAAGCCCTGGCGCCAGAAGGGGACAGGACGGGCCCGGCAGGGCTCGATCCGGGCCCCGCAGTGGCGCGGCGGCGGTGTCGTCTTCGGCCCGACGCCCCGCGACCACGGCATGCGGGTCAACAAGAAGGAGAAGGTGCTGGCCCTGCGGTCGGCCCTGACCGACCGGCACGCCGGGGGCAACCTGGTCGTGCTGGACGGCCTCGACTTCGACACCCCGAGGACCGCAAGGGCGGTCGAGCTGCTGGAGGGGATCGGGCTCGGCGGGCGCAAGCTGCTGTTCGTGGTCGACGGCCTCGAGGAGGCCGCGATCAAGAGCTTCCGCAACCTGCCCACCATCCACCTGATCACCTTCGACCAGCTCAACACCTACGACGTGCTCAGAAGCGACGCCGTCGTGTTCACCCGCGACTCCCTCGACGCCTTCCTTGGCCGGTCGACGACCGACCAGCCGGCCGACGAGGAGCTGGTGCTGGAGGAGGGTGACGCCAAGTGAAGGACCCCCGCGACGTCATCTACAAGCCGGTGGTCAGCGAGAAGTCCTACGCCCTGCTGGACGAGAACACCTACACCTTCATCGTCGACCCCGACGCCAACAAGACGGAGATCAAGGAGGCCATCCAGGCCATCTTCTCCGTCCGGGTCGCGAACGTGAACACCCTGCACCGCAAGGGCAAGCGCAAGCGGACCCGCCGCACCCTCGGGGTGCGCAAGGCGACCAAGCGGGCGCTGGTCACCCTCCACCCCGACGACAAGATCGAGATCTTCGAGGCCAGATAGCCATGGGCATCCGCAAGCACAAGCCAACCACGCCGGGACGGCGGGGCAGCTCGGTGGCCGACTTCGTGGAGGTCACCAAGAAGACCCCCGAGAAGGCGCTGCTCGCGCCCAGCCCCAAGAAGGGTGGGCGCAACGTCCACGGGCGCATCACCACCCGTCACCAGGGCGGCGGCCACAAGCAGCGCTACCGGATCGTCGACTTCCGCCGGACCAAGGACGGCGTGCCGGCCAAAGTGGCGGCGATCGAGTACGACCCGAACCGCACCGCCCGCCTGGCCCTGCTGCACTACCTTGACGGCGAGAAGCGCTACATCCTTGCGCCAACCCGCCTCAAGGTCGGCGACATCGTCGAGTCGGGGGAGGGCGCCGACATCAAGCCGGGCAACGCCCTGCCGCTGAAGAACATCCCTGTCGGCACCATCGTCCACAACGTCGAGATGCGTCCGGGCGGCGGGGCCAAGATGGGCCGCTCGGCCGGGTCGGGCATCCAGCTGCTGGCCAAGGAGGGCACGCTGGCCACTCTGCGCATGCCCTCGAGCGAGATCCGCCAGGTGCTGACCGCCTGCCGGGCCACCGTTGGCGAGGTCGGCAACGCCGAGCAGGAGCTGATCAGCTGGGGCAAGGCCGGCCGCAACCGCTGGAAGGGCAAGCGCCCGACCACCCGCGGGGTGGCCATGAACCCGGTCGACCACCCGCTGGGCGGCGGCGAGGGCAAGAGCTCCGGCGGCCGCCACCCGACCAGCCCGTGGGGCAAGCCCGAGGGCCGCACGCGCAAGCGCAAGCCCTCCGACCAGCTCATCGTCCGCCGTCGCCGCAAGGGGAGAGGGCGCTAGGTATGGCACGCAGTCTGAAAAAGGGACCGTTCGTCGACGACCATCTGCTGAAGAAGATCGACGAGCTCAACCGCAAGCGCGACAAGCGGGTCGTCCGCACCTGGTCGCGGCGCTCGACGATCATCCCCGACATGGTCGGGCACACGATCGCGGTCCACGACGGGCGCAAGCACGTGCCCGTGTACATCTCGGAGGCCATGGTCGGCCACAAGCTCGGCGAGTTCGCGCCGACCCGGACCTTCCGCATTCACCGCTCGCAGGAGCGGGCGACAGGAGTGAGGTAACCCGATATGGAAGTGAAGGCGCAGGCTCGGTTCGTCCGGGTGACGCCGTTCAAGGCGCGCCGGATCGTGGACCTCATCCGCGGCCTCCACGTCGAGGAGGCCCGCCGGGTCCTGCAGTTCACCCCGCGGGCGGCCGCGCTTCCGGTGCGCAAGGTGCTGGACTCGGCCATCGCCAACGCCGAGCACAACTTCCAGCTGCCGGCCGACAACCTGTTCGTGGCAAGGGCGTTCGTCGACGAGGGTCCGACCCTGAAGCGGCACCGGCCCCGTGCGCTGGGCCGCGCCTACCGGGTGAACAAGCGGACCAGCCACATCACCGTGATCGTCGACTCCAGGGAGGCCTCGTAATGGGACAGAAGATCAACCCCTACGGCTTCCGCCTGGGTGTCACCACCGACTGGAAGTCGCGCTGGTTCAGCGAGAAGGACTACAAGAAGTACCTGCACGAGGACATCGAGATCCGCCGGTACCTGAAGCGGAACCTGAGTCACGCCGGCATCTCCCGGGTGGAGATCGAGCGCACCCGCGACCGGGTGCGGGTCGACATCCACACGGCGCGCCCCGGGGTGGTCATCGGCCGCCGCGGCGCCGAGGCCGACCGCATCCGGGCCGACCTCGACAAGATGACCGGCAAGCAGGTCACCCTGAACATCCTCGAGGTCAAGGGCGCCGAGACCGACGCCCAGCTGGTCGCCCAGGGCGTGGCCGAGCAGCTGGCCAGCCGGGTGTCGTTCCGGCGGGCCATGCGCCGGGCCATCAACTCGGCCATGAAGGGCGGGGCCAAGGGCATCCGGGTGCAGTGCTCGGGCCGGCTCGGCGGGGCCGAGATGGCCCGCACCGAGTTCTACCGCGAGGGCCGGGTGCCGCTGCACACCCTGCGGGCCGACATCGACTACGGCCTGGCCGAGGGCCGCACCACCTTCGGGATGGTCGGGGTCAAGGTCTGGATCTACCGGGGCGACGTGCTGCCCTCGCGCGAGGAGCAGGAGGCCGACCGGGCCCGCGCCCGCGCCCGAGCCGCCGCCGGCGGCCCTTCGGGCGAGCG
>DATENJ010000777.1:0-5381 GCA_035275125.1 Actinomycetes bacterium
CTACGAGCTGCCGCTGCGCTCCCGCCTGCCCCAGGTCGTCACCGTCCACGACCTGACCCTGCTCACCCACCCCGAGTGGCACGAGGCCAGCAAGGTCCGCTACTTCGGCTGGGCCATGCGCCGGGCCGTGGCCGCCGCCACCCGGGTGCTGTGCGTGTCCACCACCACCGCCGCCGACCTCACCGAACGGCTCGGCGTGCCCGGCGACCGGGTCGACGTGACCCCGCTCGGCACCGACCTGCGCCCGGCAGCCGATTCCCAGGTGGCCGAGCTCCGCCGCCGCCTCGGCCTCGACGGCCCGTACCTGCTCGGACTGGGCACCGTCGAGCCCCGCAAGGACCTGCCCACCCTTGTCCGCGCCTTCGCCGCCCTGGCCGCGGAGCTGCCCCACCGCCTCGTCCTGGCCGGCCTGGCCGGCTGGGGAGCGGGGGAGCTGGAGGCGGCCGTGGCCGCCAGCGGGGTCGCCGACCGGGTCCTTGTGACCGGCTACGTCGCCGACGCCGACAAGGCGGCCCTGCTCAGCGGGGCCGACGTGTTCGCCTACCCGAGCCGCTACGAGGGCTTCGGCCTGCCCGTGCTCGAGGCCATGGCCTGCGGCACCCCGGTGGTCACGACCACCGGCGGCTCCCTGCCCGAGGTCGCCGGCGACGCCGCCATCCTGGTCGACCCGGGCGACGACGCCGCCCTGGCCGCCGCCATCGCCAAGCTGGCCACCGACCCGGCCGCCCGCCAGGACGCCGCCGTCCGCGGTCTGGCCAGGGCGGCCACCTTCACCTGGACGCGTTGCGCGGAGCTGACCGCCAACGCCTACGGCCGGGCCATACTGGAGGGCGGTGCCAATTGAGCGAGCTGAGAGGATCCTGCCAATGGAAAACCAGCAGACCTGCGGTCAGGGCCTGGCCGAGCACGCGGCGCTGCCAGCGCAGCTCGCCGAGGTGACCGAGGCCATGGCCGACAACCTCCAGGTGCACATGGCGGCCCTCGAGCTGGACGACGAGCCGGCCAGGGAGGAGCACGCCGTCTACCTGCGCCTGGTCGAGGAGCAGCGGCAGACCGCCGGCCGCCTGCGGGCCGTCGCCAGGGAGATGGCGGCCGCCCGCGACCTGCCCATGGGCCGCCACGACAGCGAGACGATGCGCTCACCGGAGGTCGGCGACGCCTTCCGCCGGTTCGTCAAGGCCCGGTTGGAGCTGACGGCCCTGCTCCAGGGGATGGTCGAGCAGGACCAGCGGCTCCTGGCCGCGATGGACGGCTGACGTAGACTGCGTCTCCCCTGGCCCGCTGTCCCGGCCCGTTCCCGTCGCGTCAGGAGACCGTCCACGTGCAAGCTGTCATTCTCGCCGGAGGGTTCGGCACCCGCCTGCGCCCGCTGACCAGCACCCGGCCCAAGCCGCTGATCCCGTTCGCCAACGAGCCGTTCCTGCTCCACACCCTGCGCCAGCTCGCCGCCGGTGGCTTCACCGAGGTCGTGCTGTCGACCATGTACCTGCCCGAGGCCTTCGACCAGCTCCTGCCCGAGGCCCGCAAGGCCGGGGTCGAGGTGGTGCTGTCCTCCGAGGACACCCCCATGGGGACCTCGGGGGCGATCAAGCGCCTGGCCCACCTGCTGGACGGCACCTTCCTGGTCCTCAACGGCGACGTGCTGATCGACGTCGACTTCCAGCGGCTGGTCGCCCTGCACCGCGACCGCCAGGCCGCGGCCACCCTTGCCCTGGTCCGGGTGCCCGACCCGAGCGCCTTCGGCCTGGTCCCGGTGGACGACGACGACCGCGTCACCGCCTTCCTGGAGAAGCCCGGCCCCGACGAGGACGCCTGGGTGACCGACCTGATCAACGCGGGCGTGTACGTGCTCGAGCCGTCGGTGCTCGACCACGTGCCGGCCGGCCGGCCGTCCTCGTTCGAGCGCAACCTGTTCCCGTCGCTGCTGGCCTCGGGGGCGCCGGTGTTCGGCTACGAGCTGCACGGCTACTGGCGCGACCTCGGCACCCCGATCGCCTACCTGGCCGCCCAGTTCGACCTGCTCGAGGGGCGGCTGCACCTGCCCATCAACGCCACCGAGCGGGGCCGCAGCCAGTGGTTCGCCGACGACACCCGGGTCGCCGAGGGCGCCGTGCTCCGCGGCCCCATCCTGGTCGGGCAGGGCGCGACCGTCGAGGACGAGGGCCGGGTGTTCGGGCCGACCGTGCTCGGGCCAAGCACGGTGGTCGCCGGCGGGGCCCGCCTGGAGCGCTCGGTGCTGCTCGAGGGCGCCCGGGTCGAGCGGGGGGCCAAGGTGTCGGACTCGATCATCGGCCGCGGGGTGGTCGTCGGCGACGGGGCCGTTGTCCGCGACGGTGCCGTGGTCGGCGACAACGTCGAGATCGAGGCCGGCAACATCCTCGCCGGCGGGGTCCGGGTCGCCCCCAACGTCCGCCTCGGCCTTGGCGCGATCAGGTTCTGACCGCGCCAGGCCCTGACGCTAGGCGGCGTTCGGCTCCGGGGCGGTCGACTTGCTGGCCTCTGGGACCATGTAGTCGTTGACGAACGCCTGGACGACGTCCAGGTTCACCCGCTGCAGCAGTTCCAGGTTCTGCCAGGCGGTCAGGGCGATCCCGTTGCTGTCAAGGCCCGACCAGGGGGACAGGACCAGCTTGGACCCGTCGCGCGCCTCCACGAACGTGCGCAGCTGCTCCACCTGGTCCTCGGGGATGCCCTTGTAGAGGATCACCACGTAGCCGTGCTCCTGGTTGTGCACCATGCGCCGCATGTCCTGGTCGTTGTCGTAGACACCGGGCGGGAGCGGGGTGGCCAGGTGGTCGCCGGAGGTCGGCGGGTTGGAGTTCCAGTTGTCCGGCTGCTCGTTGGGCGCGATGTGGTCCTGGCCGGCCATCGGGAACGTCTTGAGGCCCTGGGAGCCGGCCGCCTCGCGCCCGGCCGCCCTGGCCGCCTCGGACACCGGCTTGTTCTGGGCCCGCGGCGCCTCCCGGCCCGCGAACACGATCACCGCGATCAGGGCGACCAGCGAGACCACCGCCACCCCGGTCCAGAGCAGCGTCCGCTGGCGGCGCCGCTTCTCCTCCAGCCGGCGCGCCGCGGCCCCCCTGGCCAGCTTGCCCTTGTCGGGCTGGCGGGGCTTGGTCTTGGCGGGCTTGCGGGTGTCGGCCATCGCTGCGCTCCGGATCCTTTCGGGAAGGCGGTACCTGGCGATTCTAGCGGGGTACAGGTCCGGCGCGACCGACCGGCGGGCGAGGAGGCGACGGGCCATGGGTGTGCTGCGCACCAAGTCGATCGAGCAGTCGATCAAGGACACCGAGGAGTCAGAGCACAAGCTGAAGAAGGACCTGTCGGCGCTGGACCTCACCGTGTTCGGGATCGGGGTCATCATCGGGACCGGCATCTTCGTGCTCACCGGCATCGCCGCCGCCACCAAGGCCGGCCCGGCGGTGTCGCTGTCGTTCGTGCTCGCCGGCGTCGCCTGCGCCCTTGCCGCCCTCTGCTACGCCGAGTTCGCCAGCACCGTGCCGGTGGCCGGCAGCGCCTACACCTTCTCCTACGCCTCGCTGGGCGAGCTGATCGCCTGGATCATCGGCTGGGACCTGGTGCTCGAGTTCGCGCTCGGCGCGGCCGCGGTGGCGGTCGGCTGGGCCAAGTACTTCGCCTCGGTGTTCCCCATCCCCGGCTCGATCTCCGGCGACGGCCCGGTCAACCTGGCCGCGGGGGCGATCGTGCTCGTCCTGACCGGGGTGGCGATCGTCGGGGTGAAGCTCAGCTCGCGTTTCAACGCCGTCATGGTGACCATCAAGCTGGCCGTGGTCGCCCTGTTCATCGGCGCCGGGGTGGTGAAGATCAGCACCGCCAACTGGAGCCCGTTCATCCCGGCGCCGGCCGAGGCGCCGAAGGCGGCCAACGCCGTCGAGGCCGGCCGGCCGCTGATCGAGGTCCTGTTCGGGCTCCAGCCCCTGGCCTACGGCTGGCTCGGCATCGGCTTCGGGGCGGCGATCGTGTTCTTCGCCTTCATCGGCTTCGACGTGGTCGCCACCACCGCCGAGGAGACCCGCAAGCCCCAGCGGGACATGCCCATCGGCATCCTCGGGTCGCTGGCCATCTGCACCGTGCTGTACGTGGTCGTCTCGATGGTGCTGACCGGGATGGTCAAGTACACCGAGCTCAACACCGCCGCCCCCATGGCCGACGCCCTCAAGGCGGTCGGCTACGACTGGATCGCCAGCCTGGTGTCGCTGGGGGCGCTGGCCGGGCTGACCACGGTCATCCTCATCCTGATGCTGGGCCAGAGCCGGGTCCTGTTCGCCATGAGCCGCGACCGGCTGCTGCCCGGCTGGCTGTCGAGCGTCCACCCCCGCTACGGCACACCCTGGGTGATCTCACTGATCACCGGGGTGACCATCGCCCTCATCGCCACCTTCGTGCCCCTCACGACCCTGGCCGACATGGTCAACATCGGCACCCTGTTCGCCTTCGTGCTGGTGTCGATCGGGGTCATCGTGCTGCGCCGCACCGAGCCCGACCTGCCCCGGGCGTTCCGCACCCCGGCTGTCCCGCTGGTCCCGATCCTGGCCGTGATCGCGTGCGTGTTCCTGATGCTCAACCTCGGCACCCTGACCTGGTGGCGGTTCCTGGTCTGGATGGCCATCGGCATGGTCGTCTACTTCCTCTACGGCTACCGCCACAGTCGCCTGGCCCGCGAGCAGAGCCAGCAGCGCCCGGCGGGCAGGCGCTCCTGATCATCGACAAGGAGGACGGATGGGACGACTGGTCGTCAACAACGCCATCACGGTGAACGGTGCCTTCGAGGCGCCGTCGCCTGAGCCCGAGGGGTGGCTGGTGCTGGACGCCGACAGCAACCAGGTCTCGCTGGAGCAGCTCCTGGTGGCCGACGCGATGGTGCTGGGGCGCAAGACGTATGTGGGACTGGCCGCGGTCTGGCCGCAGCTGACCGACCACCCGACCATGGGCGTGATGGCGGACCGGATCAACAGCATGCCAAGTACGTGGCGTCCCGGTCCCTGTCGGCGCCGCTGGAGTGGAACGCCATCCTGCTCGAAGGCGACCTGGCCGAGAGTGTGGCGGCCATCAAGGAGCGGCACGGCCTCCTGCTCGTCTCGGGCGCCGGCGAGCTGACCCACGCCCTCACTGCCCTGGGGCTGGTGGACGAGTTCTGGTTCTGGGTCAGCCCGGCGCTGTGGCCGGCCGGCCCGCGGATCTTCGATGGCGTCGGGCCGGTCCGCCTGGAGCTGATCGGCGCGACGACGTTCGGCTCCGGGGTGCTGCGGCTGGCCTACCGGCCGGCGCCCGAGAGGTGACCGGCGGCCAGGAGCCCGAGCGGCTCCCAGCCCGGTTCGAGGCCAAGGGCCGCGGCCAGTTCCGGCCGGCCCGCCGGCCCG
>DATENJ010000778.1:0-5460 GCA_035275125.1 Actinomycetes bacterium
CACGGTCAGCTCCTCTCGAGCAGGTAGCGGTTGGCCAGCGAGACGACCATCACGCCGATCGCCAGCAGCACCCCGATGGCGGCCGCGTAGCCGGCTTTGCCCTGCTCGATGCCCTGGGTGTACATGAGCAGGACCGGCGACACCGACGCCCCGGCGGGGCCGCCACGGCCGGTGAGCAGGTACGGCTCGGTGAAGAAGTTGGCCCCGGTGATGGTGGCCGCGATCACCACCAGGGTGGTGGCCGGCCGCACCCCGGGCACGGTGACCGCGAAGAAGCGGCGCACCGGCCCGGCCCCGTCGACCTCGGCCGCCTCGTACAGCTCCTTGGGGATGTTCTGGAGCGCGGCCAGGTACAGCAGCACGTAGAAGCCGAGCTGCTTCCAGGTGGCGAACAGGGCGATGATCGGCATCGCCCAGAACCGGTTGACCAGCCAGGAAGGGTCGGGGGCGAGTGGCCCGAGGATCGAGTTGACCAGGCCGTCGGAGTTGAACAGCCACAGCCAGACGCCGATCACGGCCACGCTGGCGGTCACGTACGGCACGAAGTAGCTGGCCCGGAAGAAGGTCCGGAACGGGATGGCCGCGTTCAGGGCGGTGGCCAGGATCAGGCCGACGAACACGGTCAGGGGCACGTTGATGGCGATGAAGATGACCACGTTCAGCATGGCCCGCCGGAACGCCGGGTCGGCCAGGGCGGCGGTGAAGTTGTCCAGGCCGACGAACGGCCGCTCCACGATCGCCCCTGGGGCGGCGAAGAAGTAGTCGTGGAACGACATGTAGACGGCGAAGCCGAGCGGGTAGGCGAAGATCGCGAACAGGAACAGGACGTAGGGGGCCACGAACAGGTAGCCGACCGGCTGCCGGCCAAGCAGCCGGCGTGTCAGGGGAGGCCGCGAGGTCGTCGCGGCGCGGGCGGCCACGCCGGTCAGCTCCCCGCGGCCAGGGTCTTGACCTTGTCCGCGGCCTGGTCGAAGGCCGTCTTGACGTCGCCGCGGCCGAAGATCACGGCCTGGGTGTAGGCGTCACGGAAGGTCTGCCAGATCTCCACCGAGTTGGGGACGTTCGGCACCTCGACGGTGCGGGCGGCCTGCTCGGCGAACGTCGTGTAGTCCGGGTGCGCCTTGAAGTAGTCGGCGTACAGGCTGGGCAGGTCCTCGCGCATCGGCATCTGGCCGGTGACCTCGAGCAGCTGGCCGTCCTGCTCCTGGCTGGTCGCGAACTTGAGGAACTCCCAGGCGGTGCCGCGGTTCTGGCAGCTGGAGTACATCCCGATCGACTTCTCGTCGGAGAAGGTCTGGATCTGGGAGGGGTCCTTGCCGCTGGAGGTGGGCAGGGGGGCGACGCCCCAGTCGACCTTGTCGCCGTAGACGGCGATCGCCCACGGCCCGACGATCGCCATGGCCGCCTTCTGGTCGGCGAAGGCATCGCCGTTGTAGAGCTCCTGCTGGGCCAGCTTGTCGGCGTACAGCTGCTTCCAGAACTCGCCGACGGCGACCCCCTCGGGGGAGTTGAACTGGGGCTGGCCGTCGGCCACCAGCTGCTTGCCGGTCTCGGCGATGAACAGCGGGTAGAAGTCGAACCAGGACTGGAAGAACTCGCTGGAGGGCGCCGGCCAGATGGCCGCCTTGACGCCGCCCTTGTCGACCAGGGTCTTGGAGGTGGCCAGGAAGTCCTGGTAGGTGCCGAGTGGCGGCTTGTCGGTGCTCAGGCCGGCCTTGGCGAAGACCTTCTTGTTGTAGAAGATCTGCACCGGGTTGGTCTTCCATGGCATCTGGTAGAACTTGCCATCGGGCGACTTGTACTGGTCGGCGCGGGAGCCGACCCGCTCGCTCACGTAGCTGGCGCCGTCGGAGAAGGTGTCGAGGGCGACCAGCCCGCCCTGCTTCTGGAACTGGGGCACGGCCGCCGGGGCGGTGTTGAACACCAGGCACGGGGTGTTGCCGGCGGTGATCGAGGCCCCGATGACCTCCTCGGAGCTCTTGCCGGCGGGGATCTCCTCGGCCGTCACCTGCTGGTCGCTGTGGGCCTTGTTCCAGGCGGCCACGACCGCCTTGCCCCACTTCACCTCGTCCTGGTTGTTGGAGTACCAGATCTTGATCGGGCCGGTGGCCTGGGTGGCCTGGTCGGCCGTCTGGTTCCCGCCGTCGCCGCGGGTGCAGCCGACGAGGGCGAGGCCGAGGGTGGCGACGACCGCGATCCAGAGCCGGATTCGGGTACTGGGCATCAGGACCTCCTTGGGAAGGGTCGGCTCACTCCGGACGGGGCGGGCCGGTGGACGCTCGGAAGACGGGGGTGGCCGGTGGCAGCTCGACGTCGGCGGCCTGGTTGCCGTCGCTGACGGCCAGCAGCACCTCGGCCGCGGCCCGGCCCCAGGACAGGGCGTCCTGGCGGACGGTGGTCAGCGGCGGGGCCACGTGGGCGGCCAGGGGCACGTCGTCGAAGCCGGCGACCGACAGGTCGCCAGGCACCTCGAGGCCGAGCCCGATGGCCACGCCCATGCCGGCGATGGCCATGACGTCGTTGGCGTACACGATCGCGGTGGGTGGGTCGGCCAGCTCCAGCAGGGCCCGGGTGGCGGCGGCCCCGCCCGGCCCGGTGAAGTCGGCAACCAGGTCGGGCCCGGGGGCGACCCCGGCCGCGGCCAGGGCCTGTCGCCAGGCGGCGTGGCGGGAGCTGGAGTGGACGTAGCCCTCGGTGCCGCCCACGAAGGCGACCCGGCGGTGGCCGAGGCCGAGCAGGTGCTCGACCGTCCGGACGACGCCCTGGCGGTCGTCGACCGTCACCATCGGGAACGGGCAGGGGCCGGCCGGCCGCCCGACCGCCACCGCGGGCAGGCCGAGCCCGGCCAGCAGGTCGAAGCGGTGGTCGTCGACCAGCATGTCGTTGAGGAACACCCCGTCGACCCGGCCCTGGCCGGCCAGGCGCCGGTAGCTGTCGGCTTCGGCCTCGTCGTCGTCGCCGGTGACCTGGAGGACCAGGGCCGAGCCGCGTCCGGCCAGGGCGGTCTCGACCCCGGCCAGGAACTGCGGGAAGAACGGGTCGGCCCCGAGCAGCTCGGGGGCCCGGCGCATGACCAGCCCGACCGCGTACGCCCGGGAGCGGGAGAGGGCACGAGCCCGGGTGCTGGGCTGCCAGCCGAGCTCGCGGGCCGCGGCCAGGATCCGGTCCCGGGTCTGGGGCGCCACCCCGGGCCGGTCATTCAGGGCGAACGAAACCGCCCCCTTGGACACCCCGGCCCGCCGGGCCACGTCCACGATCGTCGGCCCCCGCCCTCGCGGGCGTTGCCCTGTGGACCGCCCCAACCCGTGTTCCCCGGTCTGCCGCAAGCTTCCTCCCATGCCGCCGACGCGCGTCGCCGACCCGCGTCGTTGGCCCTCGCGTCGTTGGCCCTCGCGTCGTTGGCTCTCGCGTCGTTGGCCCTGTGGATACCGCGCTGCCCCTCCTCGTAAACCGGTTTAGCATGGAAATTAGGGGGTACCCCCAGACCCCCGGCTTCCGCGCGCCTGGAGGTGCCCATGCCGCCGACACCGCCGTCGCCACCGCCGCCGCTCCCGTCGCCGTCGCCACCGCCGCCGACACCATCGTCGCCACCGTCGCCGGCCTCATCCCCGCAGTCACCTCCGATCCCGTGGTTCCGGCGTCTGGTGGTGACCCTGGTCGCCGCGCTGCTGCTGGCGGGGGTGATGGCGGCGGCCCCGACCCCGGCGGGGGCGGCCGCACCGCTGACCAACCTCGGCCACCTCGACTTCCTCGGGGACCGGGTGGGCCCGCCCGACCAGGCCGGGCACACCACCTGGCGGATGGACCAGGAGCCGGAGATCGGGGTGCTCTGGACCTACGCCGAGCCCCAGCCCGACGGCAGCTACCGGCGGCTCGGCGGCGGCACCTACGACCCGGCGACCAACACCTGGGGCCAGGGGGCGTTCAACGCCGACGACATGACCAGGGCGGCCGTGGTCTACCTGCGCCACTGGCGCCAGTTCGGGGATGCGGCCAGCCGCGACCACGCCTACCAGCTGCTGCGTGGTGTGACGTACCTCCAGACCTCCGCGGGCCCCGACGCCGGCAACGTCGTGCTGTGGATGCAGCCGGACGGCACCCTGAACCCCAGCCCGACCCCCACCGAGGAGCCCGACCCCTCCGACTCCGGCCCCTCGTACTGGCTGGCCCGCACCATCTGGGCCCTCGGCGAGGGCTACGCCGCCTTCCGTGGTGCCGACCCGGCCTTCGCCGGGTTCCTGCGTGAGCGGCTGGAGCTGTCCCTCGACGCCCTCGACCGCCAGGTCCTCGACCCGCGCTACGGGACCTTCCAGACGGTCGACGGGCTGCGCCTGCCCGCCTGGCTGATCGTCGACGGGGCCGACGCCTCCTCCGAGGCGGTCTACGGCCTGAGCGCCTACGCCCGCGCCGGCGGGTCGGCCAGGGCCCGGACCGACCTGCGCCGGCTGGCCGAAGGGGTGGCCCGGATGCCGCTCGGCGACGTCCGGGACTGGCCGTACGGGGCCCTGCTGCCCTGGGCGAGGTCGCGCTCGCTGTGGCACGCCTGGGGCGACCAGATGGCCGGTTCCCTGGCCGAGGCCGGGCGCGCCCTCGGGCGGGAGGACTGGGTCCGGGTCGCGGTGGGGGAGACGGCCCGGTTCACCCCGCACCTGCTCGCCCAGGGCGGGCCCGAGAACGGCTGGCTGCCGGCGCCCACCGACCGGGTCCAGATCGCCTACGGCGCCGACGCCACCCTCCAGAACCTGCTCCGGACGGCGGCCGCGGCCCGGCGGCCGGCGTTCGCCGACCTGGCCGGGATCGCCGCCGCCTGGTACTTCGGCAACAACCCGGCCGGGGTGGCCATGTACGACCCCGCCACCGGGCGGACCTTCGACGGCATCAACCCCGACCGGACCGTCAACCGCAACTCGGGTGCCGAGTCGACCATCCACGGCCTGCTGTCAATGCTGGCCCTTGACGCCCATCCGGCGGTGGCGGCCCGGGCCAGGGTCGCGGGGCGCCAGGCCCAGGTCACCTGGCAGCTGGTCGAGGCCGAGGCCGGCACCCTCACCGGGACGGCCGAGGTCGTCACCCCGGCCTCGGCCTGGACGGGGGAGAGCGCCTGGAGCGGCGGCGCGTACGTGCGCCTCGGGCCCGGCGGGCGGGTCGCCGGGACCGTCGACCTGCCGGTCGGGGGCGGCTGGTGGCTGTTCCCGGTCCTTGACCGTCAGCAGCTGCCGGCCGGGGTGGTCGTGACCAGCCACCGCCTGGACGGCGCCCTGGCCGGCCGGGCCGACCACGGCGGGGCCGGCGCCCAGGGGGTCAGCGCCGTCCCCGGCTACCTGGACCTCGGCACCACCGGCCCGGTCGAGGCCTCCGCCGGGCCGGCCGAGCTGGTGAGCGCGTATGCCGGGACCGGTCCCGACGCCCGGCTGGACGCCGTCATGGTCCAGCCCGAGGTCGAGTGGCTGGTGCTCGGCG
>DATENJ010000779.1:0-5649 GCA_035275125.1 Actinomycetes bacterium
CACCGCTTCGCGGGCCGCCCCGTCGCCGGCGTCGGGGGGGAGCACGTCGTACGGGGCGAGGGCGTGGCCGAGGGCGGCCGGCGCGCGGAGGTGGAGGCGGGTGCCTTCGGCGACGTGGTCGACGTCGAGGATCTCGCCCTCGCGGTGGACCCGGTCGACCAGGTCGCCGCGGTCGTAGGGGATCAGGGCGGTCAGCTCCACCTCGGGATGGGGCAGGCGGTCGGCGATGCCGTCCAGCAGGTCGTCGACGCCCTCGCCGGTCGCGGCCGACATCATCGGCACGCCGGGGAACAGGCGGGCCAGACGGGCCCGGCTGACCTCGTCGAGCAGGTCGGCCTTGTTGAGGACCAGCAGCTCGGGCACCTCGGTGGCGCCAACCTCGCCGAGGACTGAGCGGACGGCGGCGATCTGGCCACCCGGGTCGGGCTGGGCGGCGTCGACCAGGTGGACGACCAGGTCGGCCCGGGCAACCTCCTCCAGGGTCGACTTGAACGCCTCCACCAGGTCGTGGGGCAGCTTGGCGATGAACCCGACGGTGTCGGTGAAGGTCGCGGCCCGCCCGCCGGGCAGGTCGAGCCGCCGGGTGGTGGGGTCTAGGGTCGAGAACAGCTTGTCCTCGACCAGCACCCCGGCCCCGGACAGGCGGTTCAGCAGGGTGGACTTGCCGGCGTTGGTGTAGCCGACCAGGGCAACGGCCGGGACCCCGGCGCGCTCCCGGCCGCGGCGCTTGACGTCCCGGGTCCGGGCCATGTCGACCAGGTCGCGCCGGAGCTTGGTGATACGGCGGCGGATGCGGCGGCGGTCGACCTCCATCTTGGTCTCGCCGGGCCCGCGGGTGCCGATCGGACCGCCCGAGCCCATGCCGCTGCCGACCCGGGTCAGGCTCTCACCCCAGCCCCGCAGCCGGGGCAGCATGTAGTTGAGCTGGGCGAGCTCGACCTGGGCCTTGCCCTCCCGGCTGGTGGCGTGCTGGGCGAAGATGTCGAGGATCAGCACGGTCCGGTCGATCACCTTGGCGTCGACCAGCTCCTCGAGCTGGCGCAGCTGCCCCGGGGACAGCTCGTCGTCCATGATCACGGTGTCGGCCCCGAGCGCCTTGACGGTCGCGGCCAGCTCCTTGGCCTTGCCCTTGCCGATGAAGGTGCCGGCGTCCGGCCGGGCCCGCCGCTGGATCATGGTGTCCAGCACCTCGGCCCCGGCGGTCTCGGCCAGCCGCTGCAGCTCCTCCACCGACCGCTCGGCCCGTTCCACCGACCCGTCGACGGCCACGCCGACCAGCACCACCCGCTCGAGGCGGAGCTGGCGCAGCTCGACCAGCTTGACCTCGTCGGCCGGTCGGACAGGGGTGGCGGCCGGCCGGCCGTCGGCCTGGCCGGCGTCAGTCAGTGTGTGCTCAGTCATCTCGTCCACCGTAGCGGGTCGTCCGCGATCCGTCCCACCCTTTTCCACCGGACAGCCCGGCCACCGTCCGCCTACCGGCCGACCAGCGCCTTGCGGACCCGCTCGCAGCCCTCGTCGAGGCGGCTGTCGGGGATGGTGATCGAGAGGCGGATGTAGCCCTCACCGCTCGGGCCGTAGCCGGTGCCGGGGGCGACGACCACGCCGGCCTCGTCCAGCAGCCTGGCGGTGAAGTCGACGCTGGACTCCCCCGGCGGGGTCGGCAGCCACACGTACAGCGCGCCCTTGGGGGCGTCGACCTTCCAGCCGGCGTCCCAGAACACCCCCATGATCCGGTCGCGACGGCGCCGGTAGGTCTCCAGGAGGCCGGGCAGGTGCGGCATGCCGCTCTCCAGAGCGGCGACCCCGGCCCGCTGCACGGCGTTGAAGATGCCCGAGTCGATGTTGGTCTTGACCCGGCCGAGGGCCTCGATGGCCACCGGGCTGCCCACCGCCCAGCCGATCCGCCAGCCGGTCATGTTGAAGATCTTGGACAGCGACCCGAACTCGAGGGCCACCTCCGTGGCCCCAGGGACCTGGAGGACCGACGGGGCGACGAAGCCGTCGTAGGTGATCTCGGAGTAGGCGTTGTCGTAGGCGAGCAGCAGGTCGCGGTCGGCCGCGAACCGGACCGCCTGCTCCAGCTGGTCGACGGTGGCCACCGCGCCGGTCGGGTTGGACGGATAGCAGAGCCACAGCAGCTTGGCCCCGGGGGCGGTCGCCGGGTCGACGGCGGCGAAGTCGGGGAACCAGCCGTCCTCGGCGCTGAGCGGGATGTACACCGGCTGGCCACCGGCCAGGATGGTCCCGACCTCGTAGACCGGGTAGCCGGGCTCGGTCACCAGCACCTGGTCGCCCGGGTCGACGAACGCCCAGGGCAGGTGGGCGATCCCCTCCTTGGAGCCGAGCAGGGGCAGGACCTGGGTGTCGGGGTCGACCTCGACCCCGAACCGGCGCCGGTAGAAGTCGGCGATCGCCCGCCGGAACGACGGCAGCCCGAAGTAGCTCGGGTACTGGTGGGTCGAGGGGTCCCTGGCCGCCCTGGCCAGCTCCTCGACCACGAAGTCGGGGGTGGGCAGGTCGGGGTCGCCGATCCCGAACGAGATGACGTCGACGCCCGCCGCCTTGCGCTCGGCGATCTTGCGGTCGATCTCCGCGAACAGGTACGGGGGGATGGCGTCGATGCGGCGTGCGGTGCGCATGGGCTTGGGATTCCCTCTCGCGTGACGGTCCGTACGAGCAGTCGCGAGCCTACAACCAGGCCCCTGTCGATGCGGCGGCCGGCCTGGCCGGGGCGGGGGTCAGCGGACCCGCAGCTCTCCGCTGCCGATGCGGGCCAGGGAGCCCTCGGTGCGGCGGCCCTCGGCCCGGTAGACGAAGTTGACGACCTCGCCGCTCTCGGCCTGGGCGATGGCGTCCCGCCCGGTCATGGCGTTCTGAATGTCGACCTCCCCGCCGGGTCGGGCGACGAACCGGACCAGGTCGGGCTGGGCCGGGAACCGCTGGCCGTTGCCGGTGGTGTAGCCGAACAGGAGCCGGGCCAGCTCGGACTTGGAGTCGAGCGGCCGATGCTCGGCGAGACGGTGGTCGAAGATCAGGACGTCGTACATGGAGACCGCCCCTTCTGCACGGTTTGCGGCAGTCTAATGCACAATCCCCGCCAAAAGGTACGCGGTGGAGGGAATCCGGCGGTTCTCGCTACCGGGCCGAGGCGAGCAGGCCGTCGGTCAGAGTGCCGTGGGCGACCTCGCGGGCGGGGCCGGTCATGCGGACGGTGCCGCCGGGCGCCCAGTCGAGCTCGAGACGGCCGCCGCGCAGCTCGATCGCCACCGGATGGCCGGTCAGGCCCCGCACCTGAGTGGCCACGGCGACCGCGCAGGCCCCCGTCCCGCAGGCCAGGGTCTCGCCGACTCCCCGCTCCCAGGTCCGCTGGCGCACCGTGGTCCAGTCCACCACCTGGACGAACTCGACGTTGGTCTTGCCAGGGAGGAACGCCGGATGCGTCTCCAGCCGGGGGCCGAGGGTGGTCACCGGGACCTTGTCGACGTCGTCCACGAACACCACCGCGTGTGGGTTGCCCATGGACAGGACGGTCACGGTCACCGGCTCGCCGTCGATGTCCAGCACCTGCTCGTCCCCGATCTCCGGCTGGCCCATGTCGACCGTGACCCGGTCGATGCAGCCGCCGTCGTCGGCGTGGAGCTCCAGGTGCTTGACCCCGGCGCGGGTCTCCAGGTCGAAGGAGCTGCCGACGAGGCCGCGGTCGCCCAGGTACTTGCCGACCACCCGGACCCCGTTGCCGCACATCTCGGCCAGCGAGCCGTCGGCGTTGCGGTAGTCCATGAAGAACGGCGCGTTGGTGCCAGGGGCGATGCGGATGAGGCCGTCCGCGCCGACGCCGAAATGGCGGTCGCAGACGGCCCTGGCGAGCTCGGGGGTGAGCTGGTAGTGGCCGGCCAGGTCCTCGACGACCACGAAGTCGTTGCCGGTCCCGTGCGCCTTGACGAACTCCACGCGTCAACCCTTCCCCAACAGCTCCAGAGCCAGGGCGGCACGCTCCGGCCCAGGTGGAAGGGTACTCCATTGCACTCGCGGGTCCCTCCGGAACCAGGCGAGCTGCCGGCGGGCATAGGCCCGGGTCCGCCGGACCACCGCCTCCAACGCCTCGGCGACCGGGGTGCCGTGCTCCCTCGCGTCCAGCAGCTCCTTGTAGCCGAGCGCCTGCCGGGCGGTCCTGGACAGCTGGCGCTCGGCCAGCCGCCCGACCTCCTCGACCAGTCCCGCCTCGGCCATCGCCGCCACTCGCTCGGCCACCCTGGCCCGGAGCAGTTCGGTGCCCGGGTCGAGCCCGAGCACCGTCAGGCGGTACCGCGACACCGGGGCGTCCATGGCCGCCCGGAACGACGAGAACGGCCGGCCGGTCAGCTCCATCACCTCGAGCGCCCTGACCGTGCGGCGCAGGTTCTCCGGCTGGATCCGCGCCGCCGCCGGCGGGTCGGCCGCGGCCAGCCGTCGATACAGCTCGGCCAGGCCGACCTCGGCCGCCTCGGCCTCCAGCCGCGCCCGCACGGCCGGGTCGGTCGGGGGGAACACGAACTCGTCGACCACGGCATGGAAGTACAGCCCGGACCCGCCGACCAGCAGCGGCACCCTCCCCCGCCCGAGCACGTCGGCGATCGCCGCCCGGGCCAGCGGCTGGAACCGCGCCACCGAGAACTCCTCCCCCGGCTCGACCAGGTCAACCAGGTGATGGCGCACCCGCGCCCGCTCCTCCGAGGTCGGCTTGGCCGTCCCGATGTCCATCCCCCGGTACACCAGCATCGCGTCGGCGCTCACCACCTCAGCCCCCAGCCCCTCGGCCACCTCGAGCGCCACCTCGGTCTTCCCGGCGGCGGTCGGCCCCACCAAGGCAACCACGGGCCCAGGGCGAGGGTCGCGAGACTCCGAAGCCGGGACGGTCATCGCGTGGTCAGGCTGGCGACGAGATACCCGACGCCGTAGGGCGCCCCCTCGTACAGCACTCGGCCGCTGGGCGGGTCAGCCTGTTCGAACGCGCCGGCCAGGACCTGGAGGGGGATCCAGCCGGAGGCGAGGAGGGTGGCGGCTCGGGTTGGGTCGAGGTCCAGGAGGCGATGTGTGGTGGCGTTGCGGAACGCCTCGGCGATCGAGGCGTCGAAGGCGGCGGCTTCAGGGCGGAACCCGCCTGGGGCCCGGTCGGTCCGGCAGGCGGACAGGTCGCCCATGACCACCAGGCCGACCCGGCCGGGAGGCCGCGCCCGGTCCGGCGAGCCGCGGGCGTTGCCGTCCCGGGTACCGGAGGGCGGGCCTGAGCCGTCGGAGGCGGCCCGCTGGCCGGCGGCGGCCAGGGTGTGGCCGATGGTCGCGGCCGCGGAGGGACCGAGGGTGGCTGGGACGGTGAAGGCGGCCAGGCGGGTGGTGGGCGGCGGGTCGAGGGTGGCCAGGAGATAGGCGGCGACTGCGAGCGACAGGGGCAGCTCGGTGAGCTGGGCCGGGGACGGAAGGCCGGGGGCGTCGAGGTCCGCGGGGACGTCGGAGAGATCGATGTCCGTGAGGGCGTCGAGGTCCGCGGGGGCGTCGAGGTCGGCGGGGGCGTCGAGGTCCGCGGGGGCGGCGGAGAGGTCAAGGTCGGTGAGGGCCGGGAGGGTGACCTCGAGGTCGGCGCCGTAGGGGTGGAACGAGCCGGGGGCGGAG
>DATENJ010000780.1:0-3534 GCA_035275125.1 Actinomycetes bacterium
CGCCGACCCGCTTGTGGTCGCGGGCCGGGGCCAGGGGGAGCACGGTGCGGCCGTCGGTGACCGCGAACACGCTGGCCTCCGGCCCCTCGAGGAACTCCTCGAGCAGGATGACCTGGCCGGCCTCGCCGTGGACCTTGCCGACGAGGGCTGCCTCGATGGCGGCGCTGGCGGCGGCGTGGTCGCCGGTCACGGTCACGCCCTTGCCGGCGGCCAGCCCGTCGGCCTTGACCACCCAGGGCGGGCCGAAGTCGTCGAGGGCGGCGATCGCCGCGCGGGGCTCAGTGAAGGTCTCGGAGCGGGCCGTCGGCACCCCGGCGGCGGCCATGATCTCCTTGGCGAACGCCTTGGAGCCCTCGATGCGGGCGGCGGCGGCGGTCGGGCCGAACACCGGCAGACCGCGGTCAAGGAACTCGTCCGCGACCCCGACGACCAGGGGCTGCTCGGGGCCGACGATGGTCAGATCGATCCGCCTGGCCTCGGCGAAGTCGGCCAGCCCGGTCGCGTCGGTGGCGCCGACCCCGGGGACGTTCTCGGCCACCTCGGCCGTGCCGGCGTTGCCGGGCACGGCGAACAGCCGGTCGACCTCGGCGCTCTGGGCCAGGGTGGCCAGCAGGGCGTGCTCGCGCCCGCCGCTGCCGACGACCGCGATCCGCATCTTCATTCCTCTCTGGAGGTGGTCCGTAGGAGAGTCTGCTCGCGGCCGGGGCCGACGCCGACGGCCGTCACCGGGACGCCGCCCAGCTTCTCGACCGCGTCGACGTAGACCCTGGCCGCCCGGGGGAGGTCCTCGAGCCGGGTCACGCCGCTGATGTCCTCCCGCCAGCCCTCGAACTGCTCGTAGACCGGCTCGGCGTGGTGGACCTCGGTCTGGGTCATGGGCCAGTCCTCGGTCACCTCGCCGTCGACCCGGTAGGCGACGGCCACCGGGATCCGCTCGAAGCGCGAGAGCACGTCCAGCTTGGTCACGAACAGCTCGGTGAGGCCGTTGACCCTGGCCGCGTAGCGCAGGCCGACGGTGTCGAGCCAGCCGCAGCGGCGCGGCCGGCCGGTGGTGGTGCCGAACTCGTCCCCGGCCACCCGCAGGGCCTCGGCCTCCTCCTCGGCGGCCTCGGTGGGGAACGGGCCGGCCCCAACCCGGGTCACGTACGCCTTGGCGATGCCCATGACCCGCTCGATCCAGCCGGGCCCGACCCCGGCCCCGGAGAGGGCGCCCCCGGCCACCGGCGACGACGAGGTCACGAACGGGTAGGTGCCGTGGTCGACGTCGAGCAGGGTCGCCTGGGCACCCTCGAACAGCACCTGCTTGCCCTCGCGGAGGGCGTTCCAGATGTACAGGGAGGTGTCGGCGATCCGGGGCCGCAGGGCCTCGGCGTAGGTGGTGTACTCCTCGACGATCGCCTCGGCGTCCAGCGGCAGCCGGTTGTAGACCTTGGCCAGCAGCGGGTTGCGCTCGCGCAGCACCGCCTCGACCTTCTTGGCCAGGATCCCCGGGTCGAGCAGGTCCTGGACGCGGATGCCGAGACGGCCCACCTTGTCGGCGTAGGTGGGGCCGATGCCGCGGCCGGTGGTCCCGATGCGCTGGCGGCCCAGCCAGCGCTCGGTGAGCTTGTCCAGCTCCTTGTGCCAGGGCATGATCAGGTGGGCGTTGGCCGAGATGAGCAGCTTGCCGGTGGCGATGCCCTGGGCGTCAAGGGCGGCCAGCTCGGCCAGCAGGGTCCCCGGGTCGACCACCATGCCGTCGCCGATCACCGGGGTGACGTGCGGGTAGAGGATGCCGCTGGGGACCAGGTGCAGCTTGAAGGTCCGGCCGCCGACGATCACGGTGTGCCCGGCGTTGTTGCCGCCCTGGTAGCGGACGACCACGTCCATCTTGTCGGCCAGCAGGTCGGTGGCCTTGCCCTTGCCCTCGTCACCCCACTGGCTGCCGACGAGGATGGTTCCCGGCATGGTCTCGGCTCGCTTTCTGTCGGTTCGCAGCAGCCTACATCCGTCGCGAGCCGGTCGTTGCCAGCCATACCCCGGCAAGGACCATGGGGCCGCCGGCCCAGAGCGACGGACCCGGCACCTCGTCGAACAACCACCAGGCGAGCACGGTGGCGATGACCGGTTCGAGCAGCATGACGACCGCCACCACCGAGGCGCTCACGCTGGCCAGCAGGCTGTTGAACACGGTGTGGCCGAGCAGCTGGGGGCCGGCCACGACCCCGGCAAGGGCCAGCCAGGCCTTCGCCTGGTAGCCCCCGAGGCTGGTGCCGGTGAGCAGGCACGCCGGCAGCAGCACGGCCGCGGCCACCCCGTAGACCGAGGCGGCGTAGGTCGAGACCGGCAGGCGCCGCCTGGCCACCCGACCCAGCAGCAGATAGGCGGCGATGGCCAGGGCGCCGCCGAAGGCGAGCAGGTCGCCCCAGACCGCGTCCGTACCGCCGCCGAAGGCGGCGGTGTCCCCAACGCCGATGACCACCGCACCGGCGGTGGCCAGGGCGATCCCGGCCCAGGCGCGGCCGCTGGGGGCCTCGCCGAGGAAGATCGAGCCGAGACCGACGAACAGCGGCGCGCAGCTGACCAGGGTGGTCGCGGCGGCCACGGTGGTCAGGCCGAGGGAGGCGTTCCAGAGGGCAAAATGGACGGCCAGGAACAGGCCGGAGGCGGCCAGGCGGGCCAGGTCGGCCCGGTCCAGCGTCCCCACCCGCCCCCGAGGGGCGAACGGGGCCACCACGACCGCCCCGGCGAGGCAGCGCCAGAAGGCCAGGGCCAGCGCCGGCATGGCCGCCACCCGGATCAGGATCGGCGAGGTCGAGATGGCCAGGGTCCCGACCGTCATCCAGAGAAGGAGGTTCCCTCTGGATGCGACCTTCAAGTGCCGGCCTCGCGGAACCGTTCAAGGACGGCGGCCACGAACCGGTCGGCCCCGGCCAGGTCGGCGGTCGCGGCCGGCACTGGGGCGTGGCCCAGCTGAGCGGCCACAGCGGCGTCGACCAGGGCCGCCGCCCCGGAGGGCCCCGGGTCGTCGGCCAGGCGGAGGCGGGCCCAGCGGCCGCTCTCGACCTTGGCCCCGAGGACGTCGTCCTCCAGGTAGCGCCAGGCCCGGCAGGCGGTCAGGACCCGGCAGGCGAAGGTCCCGTGGCGGACCGACCAGCGGAGCTCGGCCGCGGCCCGCTCCAGCAGCCAGCTCCGCGGCGGCTCGGCGAACACCTCGACCGGGTCGGGCCCGACGACGGTGACGCCCGCCCTGCGGCAGACGGCGAAGTGGAGCAGCAGGTCGGGGTCGGCGGCGGCTGGGCCGCCGAGGTGCGTCTGGGGCGACGGCCCGGTGCTCACGTGGAGCTCGAACGGCGGCCGCCGCGGCGGGTCGGCGGCGACCGCCGCGGTGACCAGGCTGAGCTCCAGCCCGGCCGGGGCGGGGCTGCCAAGGCTGGGATGGTTGAGGCGGGAGGAGATCTCCCGCTTGGTCCGCCGCTCCAGCGGCCGCGCGACCACGCCAAGCAGGTCGACGTCGCTGCGCTCGGCCGACCAGCCGCCGAGGGCGCCCGAGCC
>DATENJ010000781.1:0-3314 GCA_035275125.1 Actinomycetes bacterium
CCGACCTGGTCCCCGAGGTCGCCACGACCGCCGCCCTCGGCGAGTCGTTTCCCCGATCCACCCCCCGCGGCCCGGGCGCGGTGCTGCTGGCCAGGGCCGACCTGGCCAACCCGGAGCTGGCGGTGACCCTCCGGGCCAAGGGCTGGGAGCCCATCGAGGTGGTCGCCTACCACACGGTCCCCATCGGCAGGCTCGACCCGGCAGCCCGCCGCCGCCTCGACGGCGGCGAGGTCGACTGGGTGGCCTTCACCGCCTCCTCCACCGTCGAAGGCTTTCTCCGAGGCTACGGCGGCCCGCCCCCACCCGGGGTCCGCGTCGCCGCCATCGGCCCGGTGACCGCCGGCACCGCCCGCTCCGCCGGCATCCCGGTGGCCGCCACCGCCACCGAGCACACCATCGGCGGCCTGGTCGAAGCCATCGAGCACGCCGTCAGCGGCTGATCTCCCGGGCGGTAGTAGGGTAGGTCCGTTCAGGACGGGACAAGGGAGATGTGCATGCAACCTGCGCCGTTTCCAGTGGGGCGGCCGCGGAGGCTGCGGCGGAGCCGGGTGCTGCGGGAGCTGACCCGGGAGCACGAGCTGTCGCGGCGGGACCTGGTGGCGCCGCTGTTCGTGAAAGAGGGGATCGCCGAGGCGGTGCCGATCGCCTCGATGCCCGGCCACGCCCAGCACACGCTGGAGAGCCTGCGCAAGGAGGCGGCCGAGCTGGCCGGGCTCGGCATCCCGGCGCTGCTGCTGTTCGGGATCCCGGCGGCCAAGGACGCCGAGGGGTCGCAGGCGTGGGCCCCGGACGGGATCATCCAGCGGGCGCTGCGGGCGCTCCGGGCCGACCTGGGCGACGACGTGGCCCTGATCGCCGACCTGTGCCTGTGCGAGTACACCGACCACGGCCACTGCGGGGCGCTGGCCCCGGCGAACCTCCGGGCGGTCGGGGAGGGGCCGGTGGTGGCCAACGACCCGACCCTTGAGCTGTACCGGCGGGTCGCGGTCGCCCAGGCCGAGGCCGGGGCGTCGGTGGTCGCGCCGAGCGGGATGATGGACGGGCAGGTGGGCGCGATCCGGGCCGGGCTCGACGAGGCCGGGTTCGCGGACCTGCCCATCCTGGCCTACGCGGCCAAGTACGCCTCCGGCCTGTACGGCCCCTTCCGGGAGGCGGCCGAGGGGGCGCCCCGGTCCGGGGACCGGGCCGGCTACCAGATGGACCCGGCCAACGGCGACGAGGCGCTGCGCGAAGTCGCCCTCGACGTCGCCGAGGGTGCCGACATGGTCATGGTCAAGCCGGCCCTGGCCTACCTGGATGTGCTCTGGCGGGTCAAGCAGGCCTTCGGGCTGCCGACGGCCGCCTACCACGTGTCCGGCGAGTACGCGATGGTCAAGGCGGCCGCCGAGCGCGGCTGGGTCGACGGCGAGCGGGTCATGCTCGAGGTGCTGACCAGCATCCGGCGGGCCGGGGCCGACCTGGTGGTCACCTACTTCGCCCGCGACGCCGCCCCGCTGCTGTGAGGGGGCGTTCCAGGTGAAGCCGTGGCGGGTCGAGCCACGGGGCCGCTTCGAGCAGCAGACCATCCGGAGCCGGGCGCTGGAGGGGAACCCGCTCGGCGACCCGGCCGAGCGGCCGCTGTGGGTGTACCTGCCCCCCGGGGTCGGAGACGACCCGGGCCGCCGCCACCCCAGCATCTACCTCATCCAGGGCTACACCGGCCAGGTCGACATGTGGTGGAACCGCACCGCCCTGCGCCCCACCGTCCCCGAGCTGATCGACGAGCTGTTCGCCGGCCCCTCCGCGGCGCCGCCGGCGATCGTGGTGCTGGTGGACTGCTGGACCTCGCTCGGGGGCAGCCAGTTCCTCAACTCGCCGGGCACCGGCCGCTACCTGGACTACCTGTGCGACGAGGTGGTGGCATTCGTCGACGACCGCTACCCGACCCTGCCGGCCCGCGAGCACCGCGGGATCGCCGGCAAGTCGAGCGGCGGGTACGGGGCCATGGTGGCCTCGATGCTGCGCCCGGACACCTTCGGCGGCCTGGCCAGCCACGCCGGCGACGCCCTGTTCGAGCACTGCTACCTGCCCGACATGGCCGCGGCGACCCGGGCCCTGCGGGACCACTACGACGGCTCCTACGAGCGGTTCTTCGCCGACTTCGCCACCCGGCCGGCGATGTCCAAGGAGACCGACGGCGTCCTGCTCGGCATCTGGGCCATGGCCGCCTGCTACTCGGCCGAGCCCGACGGCACCGTGACGCTGCCCTTCGACCCGGCCACCGGCCGGCTCCGCGACGAGGTGTGGGCGCGCTGGCTGGCCCTCGACCCGGTCCGCATGGCCGCCGGCCACGCCGACCAGCTCCGCTCCCTGCGCGGCATCTACCTGGACGCCGGCCGCCACGACCAGTTCTGGCTCGACCTGGGCGCGACCGCGTTCTCGGCCGAGCTCGACGCCCTCGGGATCGAGCATGTCCTCGAGCTGTTCGACGCCACCCACTCCGGCATCGAGTACCGCTACCCGGCCGGCTGGGCCTTCCTGGCCGAGCGGCTCGGGGAGTGACCGCATGGACGGCCCCTTCGAGCTGGTCATCTTCGACTGCGATGGCGTCCTGGTGGACTCAGAGCGCATCGCCGTCCGGGTCGAGGCCGAGTTCCTGGCCGAGCTGGGCTGGTCCCTGACCGAGGCCGAGATCGTCGAGCGGTTCATGGGCCGCACCACCGAGTACATGGACGAGGCGATCGAGGCCAAGCTGGGGAGCCGGCTCCCCAGCGACTGGAAGGACCAGTTCGAGCGCCGCTACCACGAGGAGTTCGTGGCCGGCCTGGTCCCGGTGGACGGCATCGCCGAGGCGCTGGACCAGATCAGCGTCCCGACCTGCGTCGCCTCCAGCGGCACCCACGACAAGCTCCGCTTCACCCTCGGCCACACCGGGCTCTACGGACGGTTCGAGGGCCGGATCTTCAGCGGCTACGAGGTCGCCAACAGCAAGCCAGCCCCCGACCTGTTCCTGCATGCGGCGGCCAGCATGGGGGCCGAGCCGGCCCGCTGCGCCGTTGTCGAGGACAGCCTCTACGGGGTGATGGCGGCCAGGGCGGCCGGCATGCGCGCCTTCGGCTACGCCGGCGGCATGACCCCGCCCGAGCTCCTGGAGGGCCACGGGACAACGGTGTTCGACGACATGCGCAGCCTGCCCCGGCTGCTCGCCGACCGCCCCGCCTAGAACCGCCCAGCCCGGCGCAGGCGGCGGGGGCGCCCGTCGGGGTCGACAACGGCCTTGTACAGGGGGGCGGCCCACCAGGCGGCCCACCGCTTCACCCGGCCCGGGTCGTGCT
>DATENJ010000782.1:0-4317 GCA_035275125.1 Actinomycetes bacterium
AGCAGGAGCTGATCGACGACTGCGTCCACTGCGGCTTCTGCCTGCCCACCTGCCCGACCTACGTGCTCTGGGGCGAGGAGATGGACTCGCCACGTGGCCGGATCTACCTGATGGAGATCGGCCGTCAGGGCGAGGCCATGAACGACGAGATGGTCCGCCACTTCGACCAGTGCCTTGGCTGCATGGCCTGTGTCACCGCCTGCCCCTCGGGGGTGCAGTACGGCAAGCTGATCGAGGCCACCCGCCAGCAGGTCGAGCGCCGCTACCCGCGCTCGCGCGGCGACCGGGCCTTCCGGGCGCTGATCTTCCGGCTGTTCCCCTACCCGCGGCGGCTGCGACTGCTGCGCGGCCCCCTCCGCCTCTACCAGCGCTCCCACCTCGGCACCCTGGCCCGGCGGGCCGGGCTGCTCGACCGGCTGCCCAAGCGGCTGTCGGCCATGGAGCGGCTCACCCCGTCCCTCGGCCGCCTCGAGCCGGTCCCCGAGGTCACCCCGGCGACCGGGACGCGACGGCGGCGGGTCGGGATGCTCACCGGCTGCGTCCAGCGGGTCTTCTTCCCCGAGGTCAACGCAGCCACCGCCCGGGTCCTGGCCGCCGACGGCTGCGAGGTCGTCGCCCCGGCGGGCCAGGGCTGCTGCGGCGCCCTCAGCCTCCACGCCGGCCGCGAGGCCGAGGCCCAGGCGTTCGCCAGGGCGGCCATCGACACCTTCGACGCCGCCGAGGTCGACCAGGTGGTCGTCAACGCGGCCGGCTGCGGCTCGGCCATGAAGGAGTACGTCCACCTGCTCCGCGACGACCCGGCCTACGCCGACCGGGCCAAGGCGTTCTCGGAACGGGTCCGCGACCTGTCCGAGCTGCTGGTCGAGCTCGGCCCGGTGGCCCCTCGGCACCCGCTGCCGATCAAGGTGGCCTGGCACGACGCCTGCCACCTCGGCCACGCCCAGGGCATCCGGGCCCAGCCCCGCACGGCCCTGCGGGCCATCCCCGGCCTCGAGCTGCGCGAGATCGCCGAGTCCGAGATCTGCTGCGGCTCGGCCGGCATCTACAACCTGGTCGAGCCCGAGCCGGCGGCCGAGCTGGGCGACCGCAAGGCCGCCAACGTGCTCGCCACCGGGGCCGACCTGCTGGTCACCTCCAACCCGGGCTGCCTGCTCCAGCTCCGCAACGCCCTCGAGCGCCGCGGCGAGCGCCTGGCCATGGCGCATGTGGCCGAGGTCCTCGACGCGGCCGTCCGCGGTGCCCAGCCCGGCTCGCTGCTGGACCGCTAGAGCAGGCGCAGCCGCCTGGCCACGGCCAGGATGGCCCCGGCGACGAGGCCGAGGGTGAGGTGGCCGACGACCCCGCGCAGGTGGCTCTCGACCGGGTAGGCCTGGGGCGGTGGGGTGAAGAACAGGCTGTTGGCCAGCTCGTCCACCAGCAGGAACCCGGCCATCCCGGAGGCGACCCCGGCCGCCAGCGGCGGCGCCCCGCGCCGGGTGAGCGCGGCCGCGGCCACCCCGTACCCCTGCCCGAGCGACCGGTGCATGGCCTGGGCGATCGCCATCGCCTGGTCGTCGGTCGGCTCGGCCCCGATCAGCCCGGCCAGCCTCCTGGCCGCGGCCAGCGGCGCCCCCTCGGGCAGCAGCTCCTGCTCGCGCTCCTTGGAGGCGTCGCTCTGCCGCTCGTAGAACCAGGTCGTGGCCTTGTCCATCACCTGGCCGGCCACGTACCCGGCGGCGGCGCCGACGAGCAGGACCCGGACGGCGCCCTTCATGGCCTCAACCCCTCGGCAGCATGTCGTCGGCCGGCCGCAGCCGCTTCAGGAGCACCACGAAGGTGTAGCTGTCCCAGCCCCCCGGTCCGCCGCCCCGGTCGTAATGGGTCCGGGGCGTGATCCCGACCGCCTCCCAGCCGTCCTCCCCGAGCCGGTTCAGCTCGCCAAGGAAGGTGCTCATCGACCGGTCCTCGGTCTGCTCACCCCACTCCTGCACGTACTCGCGGATCGCGTACTCCCACATGCACCAGACGCTATCAGCCCGGGACGCCCCCGGTGGCCGAGAGGATGAAGTTCCCCACCCCCCGGTTGCTGAGCCGGGTGTAGACCCCGGGGAAACCGGTCGCGCCGCAGCCGATCCCCCAGCTGGTGATGCCGGCCTGGATGTAGCCGGGTCCGGCCGACTTGAAGAACAGTGGGCCGCCGCTGTCGCCCTGGCAGGTGTCCAGGTTGGTCCGGCCGGCGCACAGCATGGTCGCGGTGATCGCCAGGTCGGCGGCGGCGTAGGCGGTGCGGCACTCGGCCCGCGAAGTGATCGGGACCTTGGCCTCCCGCATGCGGTCGGGGAAGTTGGTCCCGCCGCCGCCGGGTCCGGCCGGCTGCTGGATGGTGTTGCCCCAGCCGGTGACCGTGGCCAGCGCCCCGGGCCGCTCCAGGGCGTCGACGCCCGGAGTGACCAGCTGGACGGGCGCGATCCCGTTGATCGGCGAGACCAGGTGGATCACGGCGGCGTCGAAGCTGAAGGTGACCGGGTCCCACCGCGGGTGGATGTCGATGGCGGCCGCGCGGCGCTTCTGGCCCTGGGTGCTGGTGAGCACGGTGCGGCCGACCACCACCCGCAGGTCGCTAAGGGGGATCCCGCCGGGCACGCCGACGAAGTCGACGCAGTGGGCGGCCGTCAGGACCTCGAACGGGGTGATCAGGCTGGCCCCGCAGTACTGGCGCTGGAAGTCGTTGGTGCCGAAGGACTGGGCGAGCAGCGCCGCCTGGAACTTGTACTTCCCGTTGGGGACGGCGGTGCCGCCGACGATCTTGGGGGTGATGGCACCAGGCGCCCGGGTCGCGCCCTCGGGCCCGGAGCTGATGGGCAGCCGCTTGGTGGCGGCGAGCGCAGCCGGCCCCCCGGCCAGTGCCATCATCAGCGCCAGGATCGCGACGACAATGGTGAGCACGACACGCCTACGCATACGTCCCCTCCTCGGGTGGTCTGTCCGTAGACGTGACGAAGATCCCATATCCCCACGGGCAGGCACCATACGGCGATCGGCGCATCTAGACTTGGGGCATGCCCGAGGCCTTCTTCCTTCCGCTCGGCAGGGACCGGTTCCAGGCCACGGAGCTGACCCAGGGCCCCTGGGGCCCGGGGCTCCAGCACGCCGGGCCGCCGGCGGCGCTGCTGGGGCGGGCCGTGGAGGGCCATTCGGACCGGGCCGGGCTCCAGGTGGCCCGGGTCACCTTCGAGATCCTGCGGCCGGTGCCGATCGCCGAGCTGGAGGTGGCCACCCGGCTCCTGCGGGGCGGACGCAGCGTCGAGCTGGTCGAGGCGAGCCTGCTGGCCGCCGGAGCCGAGGTGATGCGGGCCACCGCCCTGCGGGTCCGGACGGCCGAGCTCGGCCTGCCCGACGGCCTGGTCCCGGGGCCGCGGCTGCCGGGCCCGGAGGCCGGGCGGGTCGCGCCGTTCTTCCCGACCGGCCAGGAGGTCGGGTACCACACGGCCCTGGAGTTCCGCTTCGTGGCCGGCTCGTTCCTGGAGCTTGGCCCGGCCACGGTATGGACCCGGATGCGCCACCCCCTGGTGGTCGGCGAGGCGCCGTCGCCCCTGTGCCGGGTGCTGGTGGCGGCCGACTCCGGCAACGGGGTCAGCGCCGCCCTCGACTTCCAGCACTGGCGGTTCATCAACCCCGACCTGACCGTCTACCTGCTGCGGCCGCCGCGGGGCGAGTGGGTCGCCCTGGAGGCGGCGACCACGGTCGCCGACGGCGTCGGCTTGGCCGACACCGCCCTCCACGACGAGCAGGGCCCGATCGGCCGCGCCGCCCAGGCCCTGTTCGTCGACCGCCGCTAGGGGTCGAGACGCAGGGGCCGGCCCTGGTGCCGGGTCGCCGAGGTCGGTCCCCATGCACGCGGCATCATCGGGCCCCATTCAGGCACCTGGCACGTTGATTCAGACCCAGCGATGGCCTGCAAGTTGTCGATCGTCTACAAGTGATCGCTCAGGACCGTGGTCGGAAGAAGGTGCCCTCCCGGGATCTCGATCACGGCGTTACCCGCGAGCGTTCGGCTTCCAGGCAACTCCGATGCGGCGATAACCGACCCCCGTGATGAACCTCTCGACCTTGGAGGCAACGCGGCCTGCCACCACCGCCTATTCGGGCCCAGGGGGAGCCTAGGCGACCTGCGAAGGCGGTGCTCGGGGCTGTCCACAGCCCCGCGTTATCGTCCGGTTGGGGGTGAACCGGGGTCAGGTCGCGGCCCGGCGGCGGAGGGCGAACGCGCTCAGCCCGATCCCGCCGAGGAACGCGGCGATCACGGCCGTGGCCAGGACGAACGCGCTGACCCCTGCG
>DATENJ010000783.1:0-2914 GCA_035275125.1 Actinomycetes bacterium
ATGCGGCCGCCGGTCAGGCGGTCCAGGGTGGCGACTTCCCTGGCCAGCTTGGCCGGCCGCCGCCGGGCCACGGGCGTGATCGCGGTGCCCAGCCGGATCCGTCGGGTCGCCAGGGCCGCCGCGGTGAGCAGGATCCATGGGTCGGCGAACTCCCGGCGCAGGTCCTTCTGCTCGACGATGTGGTCCCATACCAGCAGCGCGTCCCAGCCGGCCTCCTCCGCCCGGCGAGCCACCTCGGCGAAGACCTCGGGCGCGGCGAACTCCCCGAAGTTGGGAACGTTGACCGAGTACCGCACGGCGGCATCATGCCACCCGGCACCGACAAGCCCGGGAGCGCCAACGGTGCAGCCGTCGAGGTCAGCGCGGGTGCCGTCAGAGCCGTCTGACGAGCAGGTTGATGGTCTCGGTCATTGTCACCGGGGGGCCGGCGTGGGCGTGTTCCTGCCAGGAGGTCTCGACGGTGCCGTGGCCCCAGTCGGCGTAGCCGAGGCGTTCGTAGAGGCGCCGGGCCCCAGGGTTGTCCAGGCCGGCGCCGATGGCCAGGCGCTGGTCGCCGAGGCGGCGGGCGGTGTCCTCGCCGGCGTGGATCAGGGCGGTGCCGATGCCGCGTCGCTGGAGCGGGCCGATGACCTCCAGGTGCGTGAGCCTCGGCACGCCCGGCAGGTGTCGCCGGAACGCCGGCTCGGCGGCGGGTTCGCGGTCCAGGTACACGTCGCCGACCGGCCGGCCGTCGACCAAGGCGACCAGCAGGACCCCGGCCCCGGCTCGCTGGCTGGCCAGGCGGCCGGTGAAGAAGTGCCGTTGCCCCAGCGCCGCCACCAGCGCGGGCAGGTCGGCGTCGGCCCCGGGCCGGATCTCCATGGCAGCAAGCTAGCCGGGCCACACGGCCACGTCACCGCGATTTCCCCGCCCCTAGGATGGTGCGCGGCACCGCATGCGAGGGGGACAAGCCATGGACTGGAAGCTTGAGATCGTCGTCGTCCCGGTCACGGACGTTGACCGGGCCAAGCGCTTCTACAGCGAGCAGGTCGGGTTCGCCGTCGACCACGACACCAGGATCAGCGACGACATGCACGTGGTGCAGCTGACCCCTCCCGGGTCGGCGTGCTCGATCGCCGTCGGCAGGGGGATCGTCGAGATGGCTCCCGGCTCGGTCCAGGGGCTGCAGCTGGTGGTCCCCGACATCCAGGCCGCCCGGGCCCAGCTGGCCGAGCGGGGCGTGGAGGTCAGCCAGGTCCAGCACTACGAGGGCCCCAACCGGGTCGACGGCCCCGGCGGCCGCTGGAACTCCTTCGTGTTCTTCAGCGACCCCGACGGCAACGGCTGGACCGTCCAGGAACGCCCGGCCGAGGAGACCTGATGGCCCGGCAACCGGCCGACGAGCCGATCCGCCAGACCGTGACCGTCCCGGTCCCCGCCGACCGGGCGTTCTCCGCCTTCGTCGACCTGGCCAGCTGGTGGCCCCCTGCGTACACCTGGGCCGCCGACACCCTGGAGGACATCGGCATCGAGCCCCGCGAGGGCGGCCACTGCTTCGAACGAGGCCCCCACGGCTTCACCTGCCACTGGGGCCGGGTCCTGACCTGGGAGCCGCCCACCCGCCTGGTGCTGACCTGGCAGATCTCCCCCGACCGCGTACCCGAGCCGAACCCCGCCAAAGCCAGCGAGATCGAGGTCCACTTCGGTCCGGCCGGCACCTCCGGCACCCGGGTCGAGCTCGAGCACCGCGCCTTCGCCCACCACGGGAAAGCCAGCGACACCTACCGCCAGGGCATGGCCTCCCCCGAGGGATGGCCCCTGCTCCTCGACCGCTACGCCACGACCCTCGCCTGACCCTTCTGTAGGAACAAGACCCCCGAACCCGCTGTTGTAAGCTCGCCACAGCTCGCGAGCGTGGCGGAATGGCAGACGCGCCGGGTTTAGGTCCCGGTGTCTTCGGACGTGGGGGTTCGAATCCCCCCGCTCGCACACCCCTCTGACCAGGCGCTTCGTGCTTCACCTCCTCTCTCGTGCTCGGGGGTCGGACGGTCGGTTGTCACCGCCTTGCCCTCAGGACGCGGCCGAAGCCTGACCCAAGGCGCGGAGGCCCCGATGAGTAGAATTTCCTAGAAGAGCTCCTTGATGAACTTGATTAGCGGGGGATCTCTGCTTGGCTCTCGTCCCTCAATGATGATTAATGAGTTGGGGACATAGACTCCCTTTTGAGTAGTCACATCGAAGAACACCGCCGTGCCGCCTGATTGGCCAAGATAATACAATGGATGACCCACGATCGCGTCTACACTTGGTGCGACCTCTCCGCTCTTCGCTGTTGCATGAACCACGACCGGTTGCACCCGAACGACTGGCGAAAAACTCCAGCCGCCCACTCGTATGTCCGCTTTGACGAGTAACGCCGTTGCCAATGGACCGAGTATCGCCATTAGCCCGAGTCCGAGCAGTCCGAAGAAGAGAAGGCCAACCATCCTGCGCTGGCGATTCTCCCGATCAATTCTTCTCAGCATGAAGAACTGCAACGCTAGCACCGAAGCTAGGACGGCGATGATGAAGATGGAGTTTGTCAATATCACACCATAACTTGCTCCCACATCTAGAAGGTCGGTCCCTAGAAAGTGGTAGAAGATACTGGAGCCATAGGCAACCGCACCATAGATCACGATTCCCGCAAGACTCAGCACCGCAGTGGAATTCTTCACCAGCTCCGAGAGAACTTGCTGCTCCAGTGCATTCGTAGAGGACTCCGTTGATTTGCTTTGCTGCACGACTCCTCCTTAGGTCAGTGCCAGACTGCGATCGAAGATCCGCCAGGACCGCCGCTAGTTCGAATAACAACTGCGCGGCGGCCCCTCCGGCCCCCCCCGGCCGGCGGCGGGCCGGCGCTCAAGCAAGCCCCGCCGGCGACATAGGGCAGCCT
>DATENJ010000784.1:0-4073 GCA_035275125.1 Actinomycetes bacterium
CGCCGCCCCGACCGGCTGGCCGTGCAGCTGGACGGCACCGCCCCCGAGGCGCTCAACCGCCGCCTGGTCGACGGCGGGGTCCGGGTCCGCGAGCTGGTCGTGGAGCGCCCCACCCTCGAGGACGTGTTCCTGCGCCTCACCGGAAAGGACCCCGATGTTCCTGGTTGAGCTGCGCAAGCTGGTCGGGCGGCCGCGGACCTGGGTGACCATCGCCCTGCTGGCCGGGCTGCCGACCCTGGTCGCGGTGCTGCTGCGGGTCACCGGGGTGGGGCCGCGACCCGGCCAGGGGCCGGCGTTCCTGGCCCAGGTGCTCAACAACGGGGCCCTGTTCCCGGCGGCCGCGCTGGCCCTGGTGCTGCCGGTGTTCCTGCCGGTGGCGGTGGCGGTGCTGGCCGGCGACGCCGTGGCCGGGGAGGCGTACGCCGGGACCCTGCGCTACCTGCTGGTCCGGCCGGTGGGCCGGACCCGGCTGCTGGTGGCCAAGCTGGCCGTCACGGTCGTGTTCGTCTTCCTGGCCGTGCTGGTGGTGGCGGCGGTCGCCTTCGCCGTCGGGGCGTGGCTGTTCGGGGTCAAGCCGCTGCCGTCGGTGTCGGGCCAGACGATCGCCGCCCAGGACGCCACCTGGCGGACCGTCGTCACCGTCGCCTATGTCGCCTGGTCGATGCTGGGGGTGGCGGCGGTGGCCCTGTTCGCCTCCACCGTCACCGACTCGCCCCTGGCCGCCGCCCTCGGCGCCCTGGCCGCGCTGGTCACCTCCCAGGTGCTCGACCTGCTGGACGCGGCCGCGGCGGTCAAGCCGTACCTGCCGACCCACCACTGGCTGGCGTTCGTCGACCTGTTCCGCACGCCCGTGCTCTGGCACGACGTCAATCGTGGCTTCGCCGTCCAGGCCCTCTACATCGCCGTCTTCCTCGGCGCCGCCTGGGCCAACTTCGCCACCAAGGACATCAAGAGCTAGGCGTCCTTGCTGGTCAGGTCCGCGCGAGAGCCTGACGGGCGAACGTCTCGGGGAACGGCGCCGCCACGACGGCCTCGTCGGCGGACAGCTCACCGGCGGCGACCCGGCGGCAGAGGCCGGCCATGGCGGCCAGCTCCTCACGCTGGCCACGGACGAACCCGTGGCCGACCACGTCGCCATGGCCGGGCACGACCGTCGCCGGGGCCAGGGCGAGCAGCCGGTCGAGGGTGGCCGGCCACTCATACGGGAACGCGTCGTCGCCGTACAACGGCGGCGCGCCCTCCTCGACCAGGTCGCCGGCGAACACCACCCCGGCGTCGGGGACGACCACCACCAGGTCGTTGTCGGTGTGGCCGCGGCCGCAGAAGCGCAGCTCGACCCGCCGCCCGCCCACCTGGAGGTCGGTCCCGGCGTCGCCCACCGGCCGGTCGGGCGGGTCGAGCACCACCGCGGCCAACTCCTCGGCGGCCTCCGGATGCCCGGCCATGAGCGCCTTGCGCCGTTCCTCGCCACCGCTGCGGAGCTGCTCGACGCAGCGCTCGTGGCCCCAGATGGCGGCCGGGCGCAGGGTCGCGTTGCCGAAGCAGTGGTCGAAATGCCAGTGGGTGTTGACCGCCTGGCGGCACGGCAGCGGGGTCAGGCCGCGAAGGTCGGCCAGCAGCTCGGTGGCCTCGGCGACCCAGCTGCGGGTGTCGACCACCAGCACCTCGTCGTCGCCGACGACCGCGCCGACGTTCAGGTCGAAGCTGCGGTAGCGGAACCGGAACACCCGGTCGCCGACCTCCTGCCAGCCGCTCCCGTGGCCGCTCACAGCTGCCCGGCGACCAGCCGCCCGTCCATGACCACGGCGGCGATCCGGTCCCCGAGGGTGGCCAGCTCGAACGGGTCGCCGTCGACCACGACCACGTCGGCCCGCTTGCCCGGCTCGAGGGTCCCGAGCTCGCCGGCCACCCCCAGCAGCTCGGCCGCCGAGGAGGTGGTGGCGGCCAGCACCTGCGCCGGTTCCATGCCGCCCTTGGCCATCAGCTCCAACTCGGCCAGGTTGCGGCCGTGGGGGGTGATGCCGCTGTCGGTCCCCATGGCGACCTTCACCCCGGCGGCGACCGCCCGGCGGAAGGAGTCGGCATGGGCCTCGGCGACCTCGGCCGCCTTGCGCCGGGAGGCGTCGGGGATCGGCACCCCGGCCTCGGCCGCGGCCAGCACCCCGCGCGGCGCGACCAGGGTCGGGACCAGCCAGGCGCCCCGGTCCAGCAGCAGCTCGATCGCCTCGTCGTCGAGGTAGATGCCGTGCTCGATCGAGCGGATCCCGGCCCGGACGGCCGCCTTGATGCCGTCGGCGCCCTGGGCGTGGGCCATCACCCAGCGGCCGGCGGCGGCCGCCTCGGCGACCAGGGCGGCCAGCTCGTCGTCGCGGAAATGGGCGTGGCGGGGGTCGTCGTTGGGGGAGAGGACGCCGCCGCTGGTGGCGACCTTGATGACGTCGGCCCCGGCCCTGACGAGCTCGCGGACCTTGCGCCGCATCGCCTCGGGCCCGTCGACCACGCCGTCGGGCATGCCCGGGTAGACCGGCCAGAAGTCGACCGTCTGGCCCGACGGGAACCAGCCGTCGCCGTGCCCACCGGTCTGGCTGAGCAGGGTGACCGAGATCTGCAGGCGCGGGCCGGGGACCAGCCCGTCGGCCACGGCCCGCTTGACCCCGGCGTCGGCCCCGGCCGCGTCCCGCACCGTGGTGATCCCGGCGGCCAGGGTCGCGGCCAGGTTCCGCACGGTCTCGAAGAAGCGGTAGGAGAACGGCGCCTGGAGCATGCCGAGCAGGTTGATGTGGGAAAGGGTCACATGGGTGTGGCAGTCGAACAGCCCCGGCAGCAGGTGCCGGCCGCCGACGTCGACGACCTCGTCGCCGTCCAGCCCGGGCCCGACCTCGAGGATGCGGCCGTCCTCGACCAGCACGTCGGCCTCCCGCGGCGGGCTCCCGGTGCCGTCGAACACCCGCCCGCCAGACAGCAGCGTCCTGGTCACGGCCGGCCCGACCAGGTCATCGGGGCGGCTGGCCGTCCTCGCGCTGACGGGCCCGCTCGGGAGCCAGCACATAGTCGGTCAGGCCGACCACGTTGCCCCAGGGGTCGGCGACCTCGACCAGCCAGCCGGTGCGGAGCTCGCGCGGCTCACCAAGCAGGGCCACCCCGGTCCTGGCGAGGGCCTTGCCGGCGGCCCGGGCGTCCGGGACCTCCAGCCACAGCCGCGGCGAGGACCGCGGCGGTCCCGGGGCGACGTCGCCGGCCCGCACGACCAGGCCGGCCTCCTCGTCGCCGAGCCGGAACCCGACGACCCCGGCGTCGGGGAAGTCGAACTTCACCCCGAGGCCGAGGCGGCCGGCGTAGAACCCCTTGGCGACCTCGAGGTCGCCGACGTCCAGCAGCACGTTGTCCAGGCCAAGCACGGTGATCTCGCTCATGAGGAGCATCAAAGCGGCGCCGCCGGGCCGCGTCAAGGCGGCCCGGCTTGACAATCCGCACCCCGAGCAGGCATGAAGGGAGCGAGCGGGCGGCCTTCCCCCACGCCGCCCAGGGAGGTCGGTACCGGTGCCACCTGACCCCTATGAGCGCCTTCAGGCGGCCAGGACGGCCGTCAAGGCGCTGAAGGACGAACGGTCCATGCTGGCCGTCCGCCTGGTCGACCTGGCCAAGGTCAGCGACGAGGAAGCCCTGGTCGAGGCGTCGATGCGACTGGACGCGCTGCCCACCGAGCTGCTCCGGGCCGAGCTCAAGCTGACCCGGGCCGACCGCCAGGCCGCCAAGGCGACCCTCCAGGCGGCCGAGGCCAGCCTGGCCAGGGCGCTGGCCAACGTCCGCGACGTGGAGCCGCTGCCCGACGCCACCGTCAAGGAGAAGCTGGTGCGGGCGGCCGAGTCCGGCGACGAGGACGCGCCCGCCGACGAGCAGGCCGACGGCGACGAGGAGACCCCGGTGAACACGCCCGGCCTGGCCGAGGCGGCCAAGGACCGCCGCGGCGCCGACGAGCAGTGGGTGCGCGAGTGCCGGCTGGCCGTGGAACGGGCCGAGCAGCGGGTCCGGGCGCTGGAAGCGCGCGTGGCCGAGGCCGGCCGGTCCGAGCC
>DATENJ010000785.1:0-3856 GCA_035275125.1 Actinomycetes bacterium
TGGGGAACGCGATCTGCTCCGCGACCCGCCGGACCAGGCCATCCGGCGTGACCAGCGCGATGAACCCGGGCGCCTCGCCCTGCCCGGGGTGGAAGTCGGTCCCGCCGTTCACGTAGATCCGGCCGCGGCCGTCCACGACGATCTCGTTGAGGTTCGCGCCGAGCACCCTCAGGTCGGCGTGGTCGACCAGCGCGCCGCCACGCTCCTGGCGCAGCAGCCGGCCCTCGGGCCCGGCAACCACCAGCAGCCGCCCGTCCGGCAGCCAGTCGATCGAGAACGGGATGGTGGACGGCACCATGGCCATCACCTCGGCGTTGCCGTCGAGGTCGACGGCCAGGATCTGCCGCGCTCCCCAGTTGGACAGCCACAGCCGGCCGTCGTGCCAGCGCGCCGACTCGGCGATCTTCAGCCCGGTCAGCAGGACCTCGGTCATCGTGGTCACTCCTCAGTGTCGACGGGAACCCTGTCACCACCTACACGAACGGCAACCGCCCGGATCGACACCGGCGCACAGCGAACTCACGAGACCCCCGGTGACCTTCGGGTTCGCGCTCTGCCTTCCCCTTACAGAGCGAGAGCCGTTGTGTCTCCGGGGGTCTCGTGTCGGGGAGCACGATCGCACGGAGGTTGGGGGGCGTCAACGGGAGCTGAAGCCGGCCTGTGGATGATCCTGGGGACAAGTCGGGCATGGGTGTTGACGACCCTGGGGATGGCTGTGGACAACCCGCCGGAAGGCTGGGGACGAGTGGCTGAGGGAGAAAATTCTTTGCTGACCGCGACCTGCTCCAAAGGGTGCGCGGGTCCTGTGGACAGGAAAAAGTTGGGCACGTGGTGTCGCGACCCGGTGCGATACTCCGGGCGATGAGCGCATCGAAGGCAGCTGACCCGAGCCGGCCACCGGTCAAGGTGGTCCGCAGCGCCCGGCGGCGCAAGACCGTGACCGCCTATCGGGAGGGGGAGACGGTGGTGGTCCTGCTGCCGGCCCGGATGAGCCGGCGGGAGGAGGACCACTGGGTGGCGACCATGCTGGAGCGCCTGGAACGGCGGTCCCGGCGGGTCGTCCCCGGGGACGCCGAGCTGGAGCGCCGGGCGCGGCTGCTCGCCCGCCGCTACCTGGAGGGGATGGTCGAGCCGCGCTCGGTCCGCTGGGTCGGGAACATGCGGGCCCGCTACGGCTCCTGCACCCCCGACGACGGCACCATCCGGCTCTCGGACCGCCTCGCCCCCTGGCCGCCCTGGGTGCGTGACTACGTGCTGGTCCACGAGCTGGCCCACCTGGCCGTGCCCGACCACTCGCCGGCGTTCTGGCGGCTGGTCGACCGCTACCCGCTGTCGGAGCGGGCGCGGGGGTTCCTGATCGCCAAGGGGATGGAGGAGGACGAAGACTAGCGGGGCCGGTCGCCCTCGTCGTCCGGGTCGTCCCCGGTCCCGGCGGCGTCCGGGCCCTGGCCCTGGCCGGCCTCGGGGTCCTGGTTGGTCGCCGGGTCCTGGTCGGGGTCGCCGGCCTCCAGGAGGGCCCGCAGGCCCTCGTCCAGGTCGACCTCCTCGCCCCCGATCAGGCCGGACCGCTCCAGCCAGCGCCCGGGAACGTCCAGCTCCCCGGCGGTGGGCAGGTTCTCGGGGTGGGCCCACACCCGGTCGAGGCCGTCGATGTCGGTGGCGCCGAGGACCTCCCGGCAGAAGCGGACGCCCCTGGTCGCGGCGGCCCGGTCGGGGTCGGCCCGGAGCAGCAGGGCGAACAGGCGGCCGGGCGACTGGGGGTCGGCGTCGCGGCGGGCGACCGCGGCCTCGATGGCGGCCAGGCCGGGGAGGCGGCTCTCCAGGGCTCGGCCGGCGATCACCAGGGCGTAGCCCGCGGTCAGGGCGAGCAGGACCTCGAGGCGCCCGGTGGCCGCCTGGAGGGCGGCGCTGGGCGGCCCGAGCAGTCCCTCGCCCCCGCCGGCGAGCAGCTCCTGGAGGGCCTCGGGGTTGGCCATGTCCATCGACTGGAGCTGGTCCATCATCCCGGCGGCGTCGGGCTCGGTCTGGAGAGCGACGTCGTCCACAATCCGGCGCAGCTGCTCGGGCAGCCAGGGCACGCCGACGAGCAGGCGCTGGCCGGCCACCTGATGGCAGGCCAGCCAGAGCCGCAGCTGGTCGCCGGGGAGGTCGGCCGACCGCTCGAGCTCGGCGACATTCTCTGGGACCAGCAGCACCTTGGCCGGGTCGGCGGGCGGCATGGTCAGCTCGTACTGGCCGAGCACGGACCGGGCGAGCTGGCCGACCAGGGTGCCGACCTGGAGCCCGGCGACCAGGCCCCCGACCCGCCCGACCATGTCGCCGACCCCGGGCGATCCCATGCCGGCCCCGGTGCCGAGGGCCTCGGCGACCCGGCGGGCGCCCGGCTCGACCAGGGGAGCGAAGCCGCCGAGGACGGCCTCGGCCCAGTCGGGCCGGTTCACCGGCCTGGCCGCAAGGGCCACCCCGGGTGCCGGCAGGCTGGTCACCGGGTCGACCCAGAGCTCGGCCAGGCGCAGGCGGTCGTCCCATGACCGGGCCTCGCCCGGGTCGGGAGCGGCCGCCGGCCCGGGCAGCTGGGGCAGCATGCCGAGGTCCTCGGCCCCGGCGGCGGTGGCCACCGCCACCTGCCGGGCCAGCTCCCAGTTGACCGGCCCGGTGGCGGTCGCCATCAGCCTGGCGAACTCCCGGAACAACGGGATCCGCCCGAAGAAATCCCCTGTGCCGCCCAGCCCTTCGGTCATGCCCACAATGCTACTCGCGGCATCCAGCGAAGTTGTGGGTAGCCTGGTGGCTGGAAACCGATGAAAGGTGAGGACCCTTGGCTCGCACGGTCGCGTTGGTCGGGGCGCTGCACCCGGCGGCGAGGGAGCTGGCGCTGGCGCTGGAGGACGACCCGGAGGTCGAGCGGGTGCTGGGGCTGTCACGGCACGAGCCGCCGCTGCTCGGGCCCAAGTTCGAGTTCGTCCAGGCCGGGCCGGGCGACCCGGCCTTCGCCGAGGCCCTGGCCGGGGTGGACACCCTGGTCCTGTTCCCGCTGATCGACGCCGCCGACCGCAACGAGGAGGGCCGCCGGGCCCGGGTGCTCGAGGGGACCAGGCGCTCGCTGGAGGCCGCCGCCGGGGCGTCCACGGTGGTCCTGTGGTCCAGCGGGGTCGTCTACGGCGCCCACGCCGACAACCCGGTCCCGATCCCCGAGACCCAGCCGGCCCGCCCCAACCCCGAGTTCCCGGCCGCCGCCATCCTCGCCGAGAGCGAGCGGGTCGCGCTGGAGGCGGCACCCGGCGACGGCCTAACGGAGGGGTCCGGGGAACCCCAGGGGGGTGCCCCGGGGGATCGGTCGGTGGTGGTGCTGCGCGGCGCGGGGGTGTGGGCGCCGGCCTGGGGGACCTTCCTGGCCCGGAGCCTGATGGCCCCGGCCATGGTCGGGGTCCGCGGCCAGGACCCGCCGCTGCAGGCCCTCGCCCCCGCCGACGCCGTCTCGGCCCTGGTCCTGGCCACCTCCGGCCGGCTCAAGGGCGTCTACAACGTCGCCCCCGACGACTGGGTCGGCGCCAAGGAGGCGGCCAGGGCGGCCGGCCGGCGCCGGCTCGAGGTGCCGCAGCGGGTCGCCCAGTCCACTACCGAGCGGCTGTGGCAGGCCGGGATGTCGGCCGCGACCGCCGGCGAGCTGGCCTTCCAGACCCTCCCGTGGGTGCTCGACAACGCCAAGCTGCGCTCGGCCGGCTGGGCGCCCACCCGCTCCAGCGCCGAGGCGTTCGCCGAGGCTGGCGGGCAGAAGCCCGCGGGGGTGCTGGTCGGCGGGGTCCACGTCCGCCGCAGCGACGTCTTCCGGGGCGCCGCCGCCACCCTCGCCCTG
>DATENJ010000786.1:0-8847 GCA_035275125.1 Actinomycetes bacterium
CGGCCCGGACGGCCTGGCCGGCATGGCCGTCCGGTCCGGCCGCCTGCTCCGGCCCCTGCTCGGAGCCCGCCGGGCCGACACCCGGGCCTGCTGCGCCGCCATCGGCCTGGAATGGCGCGAGGACCCGACCAACGCCGGCGACGGCCCCCTGCGCAACCGGGTCCGCCAGCGGCTGCTCCCCCAACTGGAGGAGCTGCGCCCAGGGGCGACCCGGGCCCTGGCCCGCACCGCCACCCTGGCCGCCGACGAGCGCGACTGGCTCGACCCCCTGGTCGCCGACGCCCTTGCCGCCGCACTGACAGGGGGTGTGGCAGAGGATGTGGCAGAGGGTGTGGACAGCCAACCGCCCTCCAACCCACCGTCGGTTACCCTCCCGGATGGGGCCCCAACAACCAGGGGTGCGGGTGCCGCACGCCTCGACGATGGGACCCCGACAACCGGGGGTGCGAGTAGCGCAGAGTTCGACGATGGGGTCCCGGCAACCGGGGGTGCGGGAACCGCAGGGCTCGACCCGGAGGCGCTGGCGGGGCTGCCGGTCGCTCTGGCCCGACGGGTGGTCAGGGCGGCGGCCAGACAGGCAGGGAGGCCTGTCCCCGACGCCGCCACCACCGACCGGATCCTCGGCCTCCCGGCGGATTGACGGAGCCGCTAGGCTTACCCCTCCCGAGCGGATCCCATCAGGAGCCAGGCGCCCGTGTACGAGGACGACATCGAGTCGGTGCTGCTCACCGAGGAACAGGTGCAGACCAAGGTCCGCGACCTGGCCGCCCAGATCTCCAAGGACTACGCCGGGCGCGACGTGCTGCTGGTGGGCGTGCTCAAGGGCGCCTTCATCCTCATGGCCGACCTGGCCCGGCACCTCACCGTGCCCCACGAGTTCGACTTCATGGCCGTGTCGTCCTACGGCTCGGCCACCCAGACCTCGGGCGTCGTCCGCATCCTCAAGGACCTCGACCGCGAGATCCAGGGCCGCGACGTGCTCATCATCGAGGACATCATCGACTCCGGCCTGACCCTGAACTACCTGCTCAAGAACCTGCGCAGCCGGCGCCCGGCCACCCTGGAGGTGTGCGCCCTGCTCTACAAGCCCGAGCAGCTCAAGGCCGACATCGAGGTGAAGTACGCCGGTTTCGACATCCCGAGCGTGTTCGTGGTCGGGTACGGGCTGGACTACGCCGAGCGTTACCGCAACCTGCCGTTCGTCGGAACGCTGAAGCCTGAGGTGTACCGCGGCCGGTGAGGCGCTGCTACGATGACGCTTCTGACCACGCATTTCACTTACCGCCCCTCCGACCCGGACGTGGCCCGAATCCTGCGGCTTCACAAACGGCAAGGTCGTGCCACTATGGTCCGGGGAGGAGCGACAGGATGAGACAATGCCCAATCTGAACCGACTGTTCCGTGGACCAATGGCGTACCTGCTATTGATCCTCGTGCTGGTCTTCCTGTTCTTCCGCTTCTTCGCCGCCAGCCCCCAGGTCGAGCAGGCCCGCCTGTCCGACGTGGTCAAGAGCATCTCTGACGGCCGGGTCAAGGACATCGTCCTCAAGGACCAGGACCAGAAGATCACGGGCACCTACACCGACGGCCGCAAGTTCGAGGCCGCCTACACCGAGCTCCAGGGCAAGGACCTGTTCCAGCTGGCCAGGGACGAGGGCATCCCGGCCCGGGTCGACCCCCGCGGCCAGTCGGTGCTGGTCCAGATCCTCATCCAGCTGCTCCCCTTCGCCGTCCTGCTGCTCCTGTTCTTCTTCCTCATGCAGCAGATGCAGGGTGGCGGCAACCGGGTGATGAGCTTCGGCAAGTCCAAGGCCCGCCTGGTCACCAAGGACCAGCCCAAGATCACCTTCCAGGACGTTGCCGGGGTCGACGAGGCCGTCGAGGAGCTCCAGGAGATCAAGGAGTTCCTCGAGAACCCGGCCAAGTTCCAGGCCATGGGGGCCAAGATCCCCAAGGGCGTGCTCCTGTTCGGCCCACCGGGAACGGGCAAGACCCTGCTCGCCCGGGCCGTGGCCGGCGAGGCCGGGGTGCCGTTCTTCTCCATCTCCGGATCGGATTTCGTGGAGATGTTCGTCGGCGTCGGCGCCTCCCGCGTCCGCGACCTGTTCGAGCAGGCCAAGGCGAACGCCCCCGCGATCGTGTTCGTGGACGAGATCGACGCCGTCGGCCGCCAGCGCGGGGCCGGCCTCGGCGGCGGCCACGACGAGCGCGAGCAGACCCTGAACCAGCTGCTGGTCGAGATGGACGGGTTCGACGTGAAGTCGGGCGTGATCCTGATCGCGGCCACCAACCGGCCCGACATCCTCGACCCCGCCCTGCTCCGCCCGGGCCGCTTCGACCGCCAGATCACTGTCGACCGGCCCGACCTCAGGGGCCGCCTGGACATCCTCAAGGTGCACGCCCGCGGCAAGCCGCTGGCCCCCGGGATCGACCTCGAGGTCCTGGCCCGGCGCACCCCCGGGTTCACCGGCGCCGACCTGGCCAACGTGGTCAACGAGGCCGCCCTGCTGTCGGCCCGCCACGGGCGCAAGGAGATCGCCGACGACGAGCTGGAGGAGGCGATCGACCGGGTTATTGCCGGCCCCGAGCGCAAGACCCGCGTGATCTCCGACAAGGAGAAGCGCATGATCGCCTACCACGAGTCGGGCCACGCGATCGTCGGGCACGCCCTGCCCAACGCCGACCCGATTCACAAGGTGTCGGTGATCTCCCGCGGCCGTGCCCTCGGCTGGACCCTCAGCCTCCCGGTCGAGGACAAGTTCCTGGTCACCCGGAGCGAGATGATCGACGAGCTGGCCATGCTGCTGGGCGGCCGGGTGGCCGAGGAGCTGTGGTTCCTCGACCCGACCACCGGCGCCTCCAACGACATCGAGAAGGCCACCCAGGTGGCCCGCAAGATGGTCTGCGAGTACGGCATGAGCGACCGGCTCGGCTCCCTGGTCCTCGGCACCAAGCAGGAGAACGTCTTCCTTGGCCGCGATTTCGGCCACCAGCAGGACTACTCCGAGCAGGTCGCCTTCGAGATCGACAAGGAGATGCGTCGCCTGATCGACGAGGCCCACGCCGAGGCCGAGCAGATCCTGACCACCTACCGCGACGTGGCCGACGCCATGGTCGAGGCGCTGATGGAGAAGGAGACCATCGGCAAGGAGGAGCTGGCCCAGGTCCTCGCCCCGGTGGTCAAGCGCCCGGCCCGCGGCATCATGGCCCCTCCTCCCGGCCACGTCCGCTCCAATGGCGGTCGTTCCCGGGACGAGGCCGGCATCGCCCGAGCCCAGGACGGCTCGCCGTCCGACTGAGCGCCCTCCCAGGCGGCGGGTTCGACCCGGACAAGGTCGAGCGCGGCGTCCGCCTGATCCTGGAGGGGATCGGCGAGGACCTCGACCGCGACGGCCTGCGCGACACCCCGTCCCGGGTCGCCCGCATGTACGAGGAGATCACCTCGGGCCTCCGCGAGGACCCGACCCAGGCGCTGCAGTCGGTGTTCGAGGCCGGTCACGACGAGATGGTCATGGTCCGCGACATCCCCATGGCCTCGGTCTGCGAGCACCACCTGCTGCCGTTCATCGGCAAGGCCCACGTCGCCTACATCCCCAACGAGAAGGGCCAGATCACCGGCCTGTCGAAGCTCGCCCGGCTGGTCGACGGCCTGGCCAGGCAGCCCCAGGTTCAGGAGCGGCTGACCACCCAGATCGCCGACGCCATGGTCGAGCGCCTTGAACCACGGGGCAGCCTGGTCGTGATCGAGGCTGAGCACCTCTGCATGAGCATGCGCGGAGTCCGCAAGCCCGGCGCCGTCACCGTCACCTCAGCCGTCCGAGGCTCGTTCCGCGACTCCATGTCCACCCGCATGGAGGCCATGAACCTCCTCGGGGTCACCCGCCTGGGCTAACCCGCCCAACGGCGTGCCGGAACCCAAACCCCGGCCGCCGGAGCCGTGCCGGAACCCCCAACCCCCGGCCGCTGAGGCGTCGCGGAACCCCCAACCCGGTCGCTGGAGGGCGTGGCGGAACCCCGAACCCGGTCGCTGGAGGGCGTGGCGGAACCCCGAACCCTGGCTGTTGGGGCCCCTAACGGGAGGGTAACCGGGGACCGGGGAGGGTGCGTCCGGCTGTCCACAGACCCCGTAAGATGACCAGGCCAACTCCCGGAGGTCGTCTCGTGTCCGTTGCCCCGCTCGCCCCCCACGACCTGCGGGTCGGTGACCGGGTCCTGCCGACCGGGCGGCGTTGCCTGGTCATGGGGGTGGTGAACGTCACCCCGGACTCGTTCTCGGACGGCGGGCGGTTCCTCGACCCGGCGGCGGCCGTCGCCCACGGGCTGGCCATGGCCGCCGAAGGGGCCGACCTGCTGGACGTCGGTGGCGAGTCGACCCGGCCCGGCGCGGTCGACGTGCCCGAGGCGGTCGAGCTCGACCGGATCCTGCCGGTGATCGAGGAGCTGGCCCGGACGGCCGGAATACCGGTCTCGGTCGACACCCGCAAGGCGGCCGTAGCCGAGGCCGCCGTTGCCGCCGGGGCGACCATGGTCAACGACGTCAGCGCCGGCCGCCACGACCCCGACCTGCTCGGCGTGGTCGCCGAGGCCAAGGTCCCGCTGGTGCTGATGCACATGCTCGGGACCCCGGCGACCATGCAGGACGACCCGCACTACGACGACGTGGTCGCCGAGGTCGATGCCTTCCTGGCCGAGCGCTGCCTGGCCGCCGAGTTCGCCGGGGTCGACCACGAGGCCCTGGTCATCGACCCCGGGATCGGGTTCGGCAAGCGTGACCAGGACAACTACGCCCTGCTCGACGGCCTGGCCCGGTTCACCCGGCTGGGCCACCCGGTGCTGGTCGGCACCAGCCGCAAGGCGTTCATCGGCCGGGCCTTGGACAGCCCGGCCGACGACCGGGTCGAGGGCACGGCGGCCACGGTGGTGTGGGCGGTGGAGCGGGGGGCCCGCATCGTCCGCGTCCACGACGTCGCCCCCCTGGTCCGGTCCGTCCGCATGACCGAGGCGATGCTCCGCTGGGGGGCGACGTGAGCCCGGCCGACGTCAAGGCCGTGGCCGAGGCCAACGAGGAGTTCTACGCCGCCTTCGAGGCCCTGGACATGGACCGGATGGAGGCCTGCTGGCTGCACGACGACGAGGTCCGCTGCATCCATCCGGGCTGGGACCTGATGAGCGGCTGGCCCCAGGTGAGCCGCTCGTGGGTGGCCATCTTCGCCAACTCGGCCTACATCCAGTTCTTCCTGACCGACGTCCGCGTCCACGTCGAAGCCGACACCGCCTGGGTGACCTGCGCCGAGAACATCCTCTCGGGCGCCGGCGGCGGCCCGGAGATGGAGGACGCCAAGGTGCTGGCCACCAACGTCTTCCGCCGTCACGGCGGGCGCTGGCGGATGGTCCTGCACCACGGTTCGCCGGTCCTGCGACCATGACAGGCGACCGCATCCTGCTCAGCGGGCTCCGCGTGCACGGCCACCACGGGGTGCTGCCGCATGAGGCCCAGCTGGGACAGGTGTTCGTTGTCGACCTGGAGCTGGCGGTCGACCTGGCCGCGGCCGGGCGGGCCGACGACCTCGACCAGACGGTGGACTACGGTAGCCTGGCTGGTCGGGTGGCCGAGGTTGTCGGCGGCCGCCCCAGGAAGCTGCTCGAGGCGGTGGCCGAGGACGTGGCCCAGCTGGTCCTGGCCGACGAGCGGGTCCGCCAGGTCCGGGTCCGCGTGACCAAGCCGCAGGCGCCGCTGCCGGTCGACGCGAGCGTCGCCGTCGAGATCACCAGGGACCGCGAGACGACAGGGGAGGGACGGGCATGACACGGGCGCATGTCGCGCTCGGCTCCAACCTGGGCGACCGCATGGCCATCCTCGACACGGCCGTCCGGGTCCTGGACGCCGACGAGCTGACCCACGTGATGGCCGTGTCCCGGGTCTACGAGACGGCGCCGGTCGGCGGGCCCGAGCAGGACCCCTACCTCAACGCGGTGGCCGTGCTGGAGACCGACCGCAGCCCACGGGAGCTGCTGGAGCTGCTGCAAGCCACCGAGGACAGCCTCGGCCGGGCCCGCGAGGAGCGCTGGGGCCCACGCACCGCCGACCTCGACCTGATCCTGTACGACGGGCCTGCGGTCAACACGCCCGAGCTGACCGTGCCCCACCCCAGAGCCCGGGAGCGGGCGTTCGTGCTCGTGCCTCTGTGCGACGCCGACCCGTTCGCCACCTTCCCGGACGGCGAGCTGGCCGCGGCCGCCCTGGCCCGCCTTGGCCCGGTGTCAGGGGTCGTCCCCGTCGGGGAGCTGCAGCCGTGAAGAAGCGGGTCGGGTTCGAGCTGCTGCTCGGGCAGGTCCTTGACGCTCTCCCGGCGGCGCCGGCAGCGGTGGTCGACGCCGGCGGCGGGACCGGCCAGCTGGCCGTCGCCCTTGCCGGGCACGGCTACCGGGTCACGGTTGTCGACACCTCGGCGGCCATGCTGGCCACCTGCGCCCAGCGGGCGGCCGACGAGGGGGGAGAGGTCGCCGAGCGGGTGACCACCGTCCAGGGCGACGCCGCCGACCTGCCCCGCCTGCTCGGTGAGGACAGCGTCGACGCCATCGTCTGCCACGACCTGCTCACTCGGGTCGACGACCAGTCGGCGCTGCTCGCCTCCCTGGCCGGCGCCCTGGCCGATGGCGGCGTGCTCTCGCTCGGGTTCGCCAATCGCGACTGGCTGGCCCTGCGGGCCGGCCGCCGTGGCGACCACGCCGGCGCCCTCCGGCTGGTCGAGGGCCCGGGGTCCGGGGGCCTTGTGCCCAGGCCCCCGGACGGAGGGTCGGAGGCGGTGACCCTGACCGAGTCCGAGCAGCAGCTCGACAAGGCGGGCCTGACGCTGGTGGCCGCCTACGGCGTCGGGGTGTTCGCCGAGGCCGGGGACGACGACCTGGACCCGGCCGAGCGGCGGCGGCTGGTCGAGCTGGAGCGCCTGGTGGCCGGGCGCGAGCCCTACCGGTCGAGCGCCCGGACCCTGCACCTGATTGCCCGGCGCAGGGTATTTCGTCCTGAGTTGCCCGGAGATAGTCTGTGACGTCTGCTACCGGGAGTTCCATGCCGCCATCGCCGAGCAGCAAGCTCTCGCCCGCCGCCGTGATCGGCCCGGGCCGCGTCGGCCTGGCTCTGGCCATCTTCCTCGACCGGATCGGGGTCGAGGTCAGTGTCGCCGCCCGCTCCGAGCGCGGCCGCGAGCGGATCGAGGCCGCCGGCCTGGCCATCGCCGACCCCACCGAGGCGACCAAGGGCGCCGCCCTTGTGCTGCTGACCGTCCCCGACGACGAGCTGCCCTCGCTGGTCACCGCCCTGGCCGCCGACGGGGCGTTCGCGGCCGAGCAGGTGGTGGTCCACACCGCCGGGGTCGACGGCCCTGGCCTGCTCGCCCCGGCGGCCGCCGTCGGCGCCCGGACCGCGGCCTGCCACCCGGTGCAGATCTTCAACGACGACCTCGAGGCCACCCTCGGCCGCCTGCCGGGCACGGTCTGGGGGGTCACCGGCGACCCGGCGGGCAGGGAGGTCGTGACCGCGCTCGGCGGCCGGCCCATGGACGTGCCCGAGTCGGGCCGGGTGCGCTACCACGCCGCCCTGGTGCTGGCGGCCAACGGCTGCGCCGCCCTTTCGGCCACCGCCACCGACCAGCTGCGGGCCGGTGGCGTGATCGACCCGGCGGCCCTGCTCAGCGGGCTGATCCACGCCAGCGTGGACTCGGCCCTCTCCACCGGCCAGGCCGGGTTGTCGGGGCCGTGGGTGCGGGGCGACGGGCGCACTGTGGCCATGCACACCGAGGCCCTGGCCCGAAAGCAGAAGGTCATCAACGTGTACGTCGCCCTGGCCCGGCTGGTCGCCGACCGGGCGGCCGCCGCCGGCCGCCTCGACCCGGAGGCCAGGGCGCGGGTCGAGGCGGGCCTGCATGGCCATGTCGAGGGTGAGGACTCTCACGAGCGGCTGGAGATGCTCCGGAGGCTGGGACGGCGTGCGCGAGGTCGCGAGCAGCGCTGAGTTGCGCGCCGCCACCGACGCCGCCAGGGCCAGCGGCGCCGGGGTCGGCTTCGTGCCCACGATGGGCGCCCTCCACGCCGGCCACCGGGCCCTGCTGGCCAGGGCCCGGGCCGAGAACGACCTTGTGGTGGCCTCCGTGTTCGTCAACCCGCTCCAGTTCGGGCCGGCCGAGGACCTGGCCAGCTACCCCCGCGACCGCGACGCCGACCTGGCCGTCCTGGCCGCCGAAGGCACCGACCTGGCCTTCGTGCCCGCCGAGGCGGAGCTGTGGCCGGCCCCGCCGGAGGTCCGGCTCCAGGTCGGGGCCCTGGCCGACCGGCTGGAGGGGCTGGTCCGGCCCGGCCACCTGGACGGGGTGGCCACCGTGGTGGCCAAGCTGCTCCACCTGGTCGGGCCGTCAAGGGCCTACTTCGGCCAGAAGGACGCCCAGCAGCTGGCCGTCGTCCGGCGCATGGTCGAGGACCTGGCCTTCCCGAACGAGATCGTCGCCTGCCCGACCGTGCGGGAGCCGGACGGGCTGGCCGTCTCCTCGCGTAACGCCTACCTCTCGGCGGCCGAGCGGGAGCGGGCCACCGCCCTCTACCGCGCCCTTTCGGCGGGGCGGGCCGCCTTCCAGGCCGGCCAGCGCGACCCGGCGGCCGTGGAGGCGGCCGTTCGCGACCTGCTGGAGGACGCACCCGGGGTCGAGCCCGACTATGTGGCCCTGGTCGAGGAGACCACCTTCGAGCCGGCCAAGCAGGCCGAGCCCGGTCAGGTCCTGGCCACCGCCGCCCGGGTCGGCCGCACCCGCCTGATCGACAATGTCATCCTGTGAAGCCCAGGAGGGCCGATTGAGC